>CAYMCV010000017.1:0-30196 GCA_964389005.1 uncultured Lachnospiraceae bacterium
TACAAAAGGCGACAAATATCTTTCAATTACTACAAAGTGTGGGGTTCACCCCACACTTTTTTGCGTTAAATTGCGACTATCGGACGACTGTAAATTATCTTAGTTTGTTATAAGATAGTGTATGGAATGCCGACGATCCTTTGTCGGTTTAGGCTTATTATGTCGTAACACGGCGAAATAAGCGGTGGGTTATGGTAATACCGATGTAATGTTATGCATATACATGGTAATACATGGGAGAGATTGTGAGCGATTTTACGTACAGTCATGAAATCTTCGGTGAAGGTTTCTACATGGTTGACATTGAAGTCGCGAGACTCAGCGCATCCTCGGATATCATTCCGATGATGATTTCCGAGCGTCTGCTTGATGTTACAAAAGATTATAAAGGATGTAAAATCATTATTTCCGGACAGTTCCGTTCCTACAATCGACACGAGGAGCGAAAGAACAGGTTGGTGTTGTCCGTGTTCGCACGGGAGATTGAGTTTGTCGATGAAATCGGAGAAAACTCCAAGACAAACCAGATTTTTCTGGACGGATACATATGCAAGGAACCCATTTATCGCAAAACGCCGCTCGGACGAGAAATCGCGGATTTGCTTTTGGCAGTGAATCGTCCTTATGGGAAATCGGACTATATTCCTTGTATCTGCTGGGGTAGAAATGCAAGATATGCATCTGCGTTTCAGGTTGGTTCCCGCTGTGCAATATGGGGACGAATCCAGAGCAGGGAATATGTGAAAAAAATATCCGAAGAAGAAATGGAAAGCCGTATTGCCTATGAAGTTTCAGTCAGCAAACTGGAACAGGTGGAAGAAACATAGAAGTAATGTAAGTCATAAAGAAAAGTCGCGGAATTGTTCTTCGCGACTTTACTTATGGAATTCGTTGACATTATTGGAACCGAGTGCTATATTTAACATACATTTTGGGATGAAACCCATATATCAGGAGGTATAACATGGCAATTTTTACCGGAGCCGGAGTGGCGATTGTAACACCGTTTCAGAAGAACGGCGAAGTTGATTACGAGCAGTTTGCAAAGAACATAGAATTTCAGATCGAAGGAGGCACGGATGCCATTGTCGTATGCGGAACCACAGGAGAAGCAGCGACATTGTCGCATGAAGAGCATCTGGCGGTTATCGGTTTTTGTGTGAAACAGGTAGCCGGAAGAATTCCTGTCATTGCCGGAACAGGTTCGAACTGTACGGAAACGGCGATTTACTTATCAAAAGAAGCGGAGAAACTTGGCACGGATGCGATTCTGGTTGTTTCACCATACTATAACAAGGCGACACAGAGAGGTTTATATGAACATTTCAAAATGGTTGCAGAATCCGTGAAAATTCCGATGCTTGTATATAATATTCCGAGCCGTACTGGTGGCGTGAATGTATTACCGAAGACCATTGTACAGCTTTGTAAAGATGTTCCGAATATAGTCGGCGTCAAAGAAGCAACCGGAGACTTGTCTCAGACAGCAAGACTGATGGCTTTGGCGGAAGGAAACGTTGACGTATACAGCGGAGATGATATTCAGACAGTTCCTGTACTTTCACTCGGAGGAAAAGGCGTTATTTCTGTTCTTTCCAATATTGCACCGCGTGAAACACATGATATTTGTGCAAATTACTTTGCGGGAGATGTAGCAAAGAGCTGTGAAATTCAATTGCGTGCAGTTCCTTTGATTGATGCATTGTTCTCGGAGGTTAATCCGATTCCCGTTAAGAAGGCAATGGAACTGATGGGACAGTGTACCGGTGTTCTTCGTCGTCCGTTAACGGAGATGGAAGCAAGCAATGTGACAGTATTAAAAGAACAGATGGAGAAATTCGGTGTATTGTAAGTACTGGTTAAGTATTGGGAGGAATTCTGATGACGAAAGTAATTATGCATGGCTGTAATGGTAAAATGGGGCAAGTGATTGTCGGTATTGTGGCGCAGGATCCGGAGATTGAGATTGTTGCCGGTGTGGATGTGAACGATACGGTGCAATGTACGTTTCCTGTATACAAGTCCATTAGCGCATGTAAGGTTGAGGCGGATGTCATTATTGATTTTTCGGCTACATGCGTAGTCGACAATCTGCTGGAACATTGTGAGACTTATCAAATTCCGCTTGTCATATGTACAACAGGTTTGAGCGAGGCACAGGTTCGGAGAATAGAGACGACTTCGAAGTCCGTAGCGGTATTACGTTCCGCCAATATGTCTTTGGGCGTGAATTTGTTATTGAATTTGTTAAAAGAAGCAGCGGGCGTTTTGGCACCGGCCGGATATGATATTGAAATCATTGAAAAACATCACAATCAGAAGGTTGATGCTCCGAGCGGAACTGCGCTTGCGTTGGCAGACTCCATCAATGAGGAGTTGGATAACCGATATACATATGTCTTTGACAGAAGTCAGAAACGCGAGAAGCGCAGTGAGAACGAAATCGGTATTTCAGCAGTGCGCGGAGGGACAATTGTCGGTGACCATGATGTGATTTTTGCGGGAGAAGATGAGGTAATCACTTTTTCACATACCGCATATTCCAAGGCGATTTTTGCAAAGGGAGCGGTTGAAGCCGCGAAGTTCTTGGCAGACAAACCGGCGGGACTTTACAATATGCAGGATGTAATCAATGCATAGAAACTAATCAAACAGACGATAACATTGGAAATGGGTTCACTTTGAGGTGAACCCATTTTTGCTGTCAATCGATACATTTTAGACATGAATCGTATTAACGTGCATTTTGTTGATTGTTTCCCGAGGTATTGTCGGTCTGCTTGTCCGTCGTGGTTAAATCGTCTGTGATATCTTTAATGACATTTCCTGCATCATCAAGCATATCTGAAACGCCATTACCGGAAGAGCCATCGGTTGATCCATTGGTTGAACCGTCACCTGTGGAGTTATTGCCTTCTTGATTACCGGTATTTTCTGAACCACCGTTTTCTGTACCACTTCCGCCATTGTTGCCTGTTCCTGTTTCGGAACCCGTACCTGTTGTGTTGCCACCGTTTGCACCGTTATCGATTGTACCGCCGTTTCCGCCACCGGTTCCACCGCCGTTTCCACCGGTTCCGCCGCCGTTGTTTTCACTGCCTGCATTATCGCTTGTGCCCTCCGAGGTGCCGGAAGTATTGTTTCCGTTTTGACCGCTCCCCGGAGTGTTGGTGTTCGAATTGTTGGTACCGCAGGCTGCAAGAAATACCAACGCCGATACCAACGAGGAACAAATAAAAAATTTCTTTATTGTGTTCATGTTTTCGCTCCTTTGCCTGGTTTCAGAACAATCATGATTGTAGTACATAAATTCATTCAAAAACTGTTCCGCTTTTAGTATTCACGGAAAAAAGTTTTTTATGCAAAGAATGTTTTTTTATGGTACTATAGTGATACATATTTCATTGGATAGGACGGAGGACAGAATGGAATTCAGACCTTGCATCGATATTCATAACGGAAAAGTGAAACAAATTGTCGGAAGTTCCTTAACAGACGATAAGGATTTTGCGAAAGAAAATTACGTGTCGGAACGAAATGCCGCTTTTTATGCCAATTTTTACAAAAGTCTTAATATTCGCGGCGGTCATGTGATTTTACTCAATGCACCTGACAGTGCGTATTATGAACAGACCAAAGAACAGGCAATTTCTGCTTTACATACATTTCCCGGCGGATTACAGGTGGGTGGCGGAATTACCGTTGAAAACGCCGCAACTTTTTTGGATGCCGGTGCGGCGCAAGTTATTGTAACATCTTATGTTTTTCAGGATGGTGCGGTGCGTATGGACCGACTAAAAAGGCTGAAGCGGGAGATTGGAACCAAACATTTGGTAATTGATTTAAGTTGCAGAAAGGCGGACGACGGATATTATGTAACTACGAATCGCTGGCAAAAAATGACAAATGTCAAGATTACACCGGAGACATTGGAAGAATTTTCGCAATATTGTGGGGAATTTTTAGTACATGCGGTAGATGTGGAAGGAAAGAATCAGGGAATTGACGGCGAATTGCTGGGAATTCTTAGTACATACAACAAAATACCGATTACCTATGCAGGCGGCGTACACAGTTTGGAAGATATCGAGTATATCAAAGAAATCGGACATGGGAGAGTGAATGTGACGATTGGAAGTGCGCTTGACTTGTTTGGCGGAGACATGCGTCTTGCGGAGGTACTGCGCGCATGCGGTATCAATGAAGCATAGCAGATTAACAACACTAAAAAAGAACCGGTGAAAACCGGTTCTTTTCCTGGCCATTCCGCCCCCTTAATCCGTTAAAACAATACTGCTTATTTCTAAATAAAATTCATCATTTATATTTAAGAAAAGGCACATCGAAAAACTGATTAATCTGTTATAATGTTCGAATTATAACTTGGTTACGTTTACTGCCTGAGGCCCTTTTTCTCCGTTCTGAATTTCGAACTCTACTGCAGCGCCTTCTTCTAATGACTTGAAGCCGTCCATGTTAAGTCCTGAATAGTGAACGAAAACATCGTTGCCGGACTCGTCTGAGATGAATCCGTAACCTTTTTGGTTGTTAAACCACTTTACTGTACCTTTGTTCATTTTGTTACCTCCAAAATAAAATATCGATTGCACTATTACAACCACGAATAGAATAGCACATAAAAATCAGAAAGTAAAGTAAATTTCAAAGTAATGTTGTAAAATTATTCTAATTATGATAGATTCTATTTGTTGGTTACTTGAAGATATGGGAATTACATAGAAACAATGGTAATGGTTGGGGAATCACACAGCGTAATCAAGGAGAATGAAATGAAAAAAATCAAGGGATTTCTAAAGGAACTGTTTATCGACGGATTAAGCGGTATGGCTTTGGGTCTGTTTGCAACATTGATCATCGGAACCATCATATCACAAATCGGTGGTTGGATTCCGGGAATCATCGGTACATATTGCACAATGATTGGTAAGATGGCAATGTTAATGACCGGTGCGGGAATCGGCTGCGGCGTGGCGGTTAAGTTCAAATCGGCACCGCTTGTCATGGTATCGGCATCGGTTGCAGGTCTCATCGGTGCATATGCTTCTCAAATTTTAGCCGGAACCATTTTGGTCGAAGGATTATATCATATCAAAGCACCGGGAGAACCACTCGGCGCATTTATCGCTGCTGTTCTTGCAATCTACGCAGGCAGATTGGTATCGGGAAAGACCAAACTGGATATTTTACTTACACCACTTGTTTGTGTAATAATCGGAGGTGCCGTGGGATTGCTGGTGGGACCGCCAATCAGCGGATTGCTGGCGAAAATCGGTGAATTTATCGAAATGGGTACACAACAGGCACCGATTCTCATGGGTATTATTGTTTCGGTGTTGATGGGAATTGCCTTAACGTTGCCGATTAGTTCGGCTGCACTCGGAGTTATCTTGAATCTGTCAGGAATAGCCGCAGGTGCTGCAACCATCGGATGTTGTGCCAACATGGTCGGCTTTGCCGTAGCAAGTTTCAAAGACAATAAATGGAACGGTTTGTTTGCGCAGGGATTGGGAACCAGTATGTTGCAGATGCCTAATATTGTTAAAAAACCCATAATCTGGTTGCCGGCGATTATCACCAGTGCGATTTTGGGACCGATTTCAACCAAACTGCTCGGAATGACCAACAGTGCCAGCGGGTCAGGTATGGGAACTTCCGGACTCGTCGGACCGATTCAAACCTATGCAACAATGGTAGCGGAAGGTGCAGAACCGGGAATTGTTATTCTTGAAATCGCTTTGATGCAGTTCATATTGCCGGGGCTTTTGGCATGGGGGATTACGGTTGCCATGCGCAAATTAAAATGGATTAAGCCGGGCGACATGAAGTTGGATGCCTAAAAGTTTGGGGTTGACAAGCCCATAAAAGGTGTTATACTGATTACAATATTTTTAAAGGAGCACGTGAGATGAACAAGCATGATGCAAACGTATTTGCATATTACTTTTATTACTTTATTAACCCGGTTAATAAGGTTTCTCTGTCGTGCAAATAGGTAGTAATTTAACACAATACGTTAAATGAACCTGCGTTTCCACAGAGAGACGCAGGTTATTTTTTTATGATAGGCACATAAGGAGGCACAACATGATTATTGTATTGAAACCAAATCCGGACCAAAGGCAGTATGAGCATCTCAAAAACTGGCTCAAAGAGCGCAATCTGGATATTCATTTAAGCGAAGGTGTCCATTCAACGATTCTGGGTCTGGTCGGAGATACGTCCGTAGTGGATATTGATCTTGTCTCGGCAATGGATATTGTGGAGTCTGTGAAACGAATTCAGGAACCGTACAAAGCGGCGAATCGGAAATTCCATCCGTTGGATAGCGTCATCTCTGTCGGAGATACCAAAATCGGCGGCGGAAATTTTGCAGTAATTGCAGGCCCGTGTTCCGTGGAAACGAAAGAACAGATTTGTGAAATCGCGCGTGACGTCAAAGCATCGGGTGCAACCATGCTGCGCGGCGGCGCGTTCAAGCCGCGCACCTCACCGTATGCGTTCCAGGGACTCGGCGGCGACGGAATTGAACTTTTATTGGAGGCGAAAGCAGAAACAGGCTTGCCGATTGTGACGGAGATTATGGATTTGTCGCAACTGCCCTTATTTGACGATGTGGATGTGATTCAGGTGGGTGCGCGTAACATGCAGAACTTCCAGCTTCTGAAAGAACTTGGGAAGACAAGAAAACCGATTTTGCTAAAAAGAGGTCTTGCCAATACCATACAGGAACTGCTAATGAGTGCGGAATACATTATGGCGGGCGGTAATGAGAATGTTATTTTGTGCGAACGCGGGATTCGAACGTTTGAGACGGCGACCAGAAATACGCTGGATATTTCCGCAATTCCGGTATTGAAAGAGAAAACACATCTGCCGGTAATCATCGATCCTTCCCATGCAACGGGATATTCCAAGTATGTGAAATCGATGTCACTTGCGGCGACAGCAGCCGGAGCGGACGGATTGATTATCGAAGTGCATAATCACCCTTCGGAGGCTTGGTGCGACGGACAGCAATCCATTACACCGGATGCATTTCGCGATTTGAATCGTATGATTCAGGTGGTAAAAAAAGACGTATCCGAGGCATACGGAGGATGAGCATGAACAAAGTGGGAATTGTCGGTTTGGGGTTGATTGGCGGCTCCATGGCGAAAGCCGTCAAGAAATTCACATCCTGTAAAGTTTGTGGATTGGACCGCAATCCGGATGTTTTTAAGGAGGCACTAAACGATGGGACTTTGGATTCGCGATTGGATGAGAATCAACTTCGCGAATGTGATTTACTGATTGTTGCCCTGTATCCGGCGGCGGTGGTTTCTTATCTGAAAGAAAATGCGGACAGTTTGAAGAAGGACTGTGTTGTGGTGGACTGCACGGGTGTGAAGAAAGCGGTTTGCAATGAGGTTTCGTCCTTTTTGGCAGAGCGCGGAATTCGCTTTATCGGCGGACATCCGATGGCGGGAATTGAGCATTCGGGATATCAATATGCATTTGCAGAACTTTTCAAGGATGCAACCATGATTCTATGTTATGACGAATATACCGATGAAACAGCGTTTCAACAGGCAGCCAAATTCTTTCTGCAACTAGGATTTGCGCGCATTCGCAGGACGACGGCAGAAGAACATGACAGCGTCATCGCCTATACGTCGCAGATGGCACATATCGTTTCGAGTGCCTACATCAAAAGTGAGACTTTATCGAGCAGATACGGATTTTCGGCCGGAAGTTTCAAGGATTTAACCCGCGTTGCAAAGTTAAATGAGACGATGTGGACGGAACTTTTTATGGATAACAGAGAGTGTCTGCTCAAAGAACTGGATACATTTATAGATTCCATGGAAGCCTACCGACAGGCATTGCAGACAGCGGATGAGGCGCAAATGCGGACGTTGCTTGCAGACGGAAGAACGCGGAAGGAAGCAGACGAACAAAGAGAGCAAATGTTCAAGGCACAGATTGCTGAGAACAAAGCGGAGGGTTTTATATGGAGAACATCGTAAAAGTGACCGCACAATCGGGTACCTATGAAGTTCATATCGGGAAGCATCTTGATTACGGAGAATTGCTAAAAAATACACACAAGTCGTGTAACGTTGTACTAATCAGTGACGATGTGGTATTTCCATTGTATGGCGAGCGGACGAAAGAACAACTTAAGTCAGCGGGTTTTACGGTTGAGACATTTATCTTTGCAAATGGCGAGAACAGTAAAAACTGGCAGACAGCCGGAGAAATACTGGAATTTGCAGCCGAAAGGAATCTAAGTAAATCGGATCTGTTTGTCGCACTTGGCGGGGGCGTAGTCGGCGATATTACAGGATTTGCGGCATCGGTCTTTTTACGGGGAATTTCATATGTACAGTTACCGACGACCTTGCTGGCGGCGGTGGATTCCTCGGTGGGCGGAAAGACGGCGGTCGATCTTTTAACAGGAAAAAACCTTGCAGGTGCTTTTCATCAACCCATTGCGGTTTTTTGCGATACGGAAACGTTTCATACGTTACCGAAGGAGATTTTTGCAGACGGAATGGCAGAAACAATCAAGTATGGAGTCATTCGGGATGAAGCACTCTTTCAACAGCTTAATCAGGAACAATTTGATATCTGTGAAGTATGCAGAAGATGCGTGACCATGAAAGCAGAGATTGTCGCAAGAGACGAATTTGATTGCGGGGAGCGCAAACTTCTCAATTACGGACATACACCGGGACACGCGATTGAGTTGTTAAGTGCGTATCAAATCTCGCACGGTAGTGCCGTTGCCATAGGGATGGTAATGATGATGCGTGCTGCGGAAGCGGATGCACGTATCGAGTCGGGGAGTACGAAACGTCTGATTTCATTACTGCAGAAGTTTGACCTTCCTGTTACATGCGATTTTACGGCAGAAGAAATGGCGCGTGTTGCGATGGCAGATAAAAAAAGAGCCGGAGGTCATATTTCACTTGTATTCCCGGAGCGCATCGGGAATGCTGTGATTACAGACGTCGACATACATGAATTGGAAGCAATCTTTCAAAAGGGATTGGGGTAATAAAGATGAATACTTATGTAAAAAGCAGGCATACCACCCATGGGTGTGCAGCGGCAATTTCATCCAAATCACAAGTACATCGGTTGTTAATCGCCGCGGCATTGTCGGAGAACGAGACAATTGTCGCAACCAATATCATTTCTCAGGATATGGAGGCGACCGTGGCATGCTTGACACAGATGGGGTGTGAAATCACACAACAATCGGGACAACTGTCGATAAAACCACGAATACATGAACAAGCAGAGGAATGCATTCCACATTTGTTCTGTCGGGAGAGCGGTTCCACGGCACGATTTCTGTTGCCGGTTGCGGCGGCGAGATTTCCGCAATTCTATATGGAAGGAAGCGGTAAATTACCGGAACGTCCCTTTGCGCCGATTTGTTCGGCATTACGCGAACATGGCTGTGCAATTTCTTCTGATTTTTTGCCACTGCATGCAGTCGGGAAGATAACATCAGGCACTTATCGCATTGCAGGCAACGTATCATCGCAGTATATTTCGGGGTTGCTGTTTGCATTGCCGCTGTTGGAGGGTGATAGCAGAATTATGTTAACCACCGATTTGGAGTCTGCAAGTTATGTCGATATGACACTTCAGGTTATAAGTATGTTTGGAATTCGGGTAAATGTCGTACCTTTCGGATTTGAAATACCGGGAGGACAGAAATATCAATCACCGGGTGCAGTGCAGGCGGAAGGCGATTGGTCCAATGCAGCATTTTTTCTCGGTATGGGGGCTTTGCATAATCGCATTACGGTAACGGGACTTCGAACGGATTCATTGCAGGGAGATAAAAAAATTACGGAGCTGCTTCGGCAATTTGGCGCAAAAGTCAGCATATCGGAGGCAGAGAATTTACAAGATGTCACGGTAGAAGGAAAGGAATTACAGGCAATTACGACAGACGTCTCGCAAATTCCGGATTTGGTACCTGCGCTTTCCGTTATTGCGGCAGGTGCATGCGGTGAGAGTCGATTCTGCCATGCAGAGCGGCTTCGCATGAAGGAAAGCGATCGTATCGAAAGTATCCTTCATATGCTAAAAGAACTTGGGGGCGTGGCTCGAACAGAGGAAACATCGGAGGGAACCACATTGTGTGTCACCGGATGCGGGCAATTACACGGCGGAACGGTTGACGGAGCCGGCGATCACAGAATCGTAATGGCGGCGGCAATGGCGGCTTGTATCACTGACGGTGAGGTTTGTATTGTCGGAGCCGATGCCGTGAATAAGTCTTATCCAAGTTTTTTTGAAGATTATGACAGGTGCTTTTTAGATCAAAAGGAAGAAGGAGGGTGCAACGATGGCATCACGGTTGGGTGAAAACATCAAAGTTCAGATTTTTGGACAGTCGCATGCAAAAGGTGTCGGCGTGGTAATTGACGGTTTGCCGGCAGGAATTCGCATTTCCGAGGAGGAGATACTTGATTTTTTGAAGCGGCGTGCGGGCGGACAGGGCAGTTATACGACATCGCGCACGGAGTGTGACTTACCGATTGTGTATGGCGGGCTGATTGACGGCGTAACCTGTGGCGCACCGCTTTGTGCCGTTTTTGAGAATCAGAATACAAGAAGTGAAGATTATAGAGAAACATGTTCGGTGCCGCGTCCGTCCCACGCGGACTATGTGGCGCAAATGAAGTATCACGGCTTTGCGGATATGAGCGGCGGCGGACAGTTTTCCGGTCGACTAACCCTTCCGTTGTGTTATGCGGGGGCCGTTTGTAAGCAGATTTTGAAGCAAATGGGCGTTGAAATCGGCGCACACATCTATTCGGTCGGAGGTATTTGCGACGAGCCGTATGACGCGGTTCATTTAACGCCGGAGACGTTGTATACTGCCGGTTTTCCGGTAATTAGCGAGGCGCGTGGTGCACAAATGATTGAACTGATGGAGCGTACGGCGGCTGAGGCGGATTCTGTCGGCGGTGTGATTGAATGTGGAATCATCGGTATGCCGGTCGGCATCGGCGAACCGATTTTTGACAATTTGGAGAGTAGAATTTCATATGGAATGTTCGGAATTCCGGCGGTAAAAGGCATTGAATTTGGCAGTGGATTTGCGGTTGCCGGTATGAAGGGAAGCGAGTGCAACGATGCTTTTTATCTAAAAGATAAAGAAGTGCAAACAAAAACCAATCACTCCGGCGGGATACAGGGCGGAATTTCGAACGGGATGCCGATTGTCTTTCGTATCGCGGTGAAGCCGACACCTTCCATCGGGGTGGCGCAGCAATCCGTTGATTTAGAAAAGATGCAGGAGGTTTCACTTAAAATACACGGGCGACATGATGCATGTATCGTTCCGCGGGCGGTACCGTGTGTGGAGGCGGTCGCCGCAATCGTAATGTTGGATATGATGAATGGAGGTAATGATGGAAGATCTTAAGAATATCAGGGAACAAATTGACGGCATTGATGATGAAATGCTTACACTATTTCTAAAAAGACTGGAACTTGCGGATGAAGTTGCAAAGGTCAAGAAGCAAGAGAATTTGCCTGTTCTGAATACGGCAAGAGAAAGGGAAATCATCAGCAGATTGACAAACGGCAAGGATGATGAGACAGCGGCGTATATTAAGATACTTTACACGACTTTGTTTGATATATCCAGATCCTGTCAATCGGAGCGGTTGTATGCGGAGTCAAAAATCGCAAAGAAAATTGAGCATGCTTTGCAGGAAACACCGCAGTTATTTCCAAAGAGTGCGACCGTTGCCTGTCAGGGCATTGAGGGCTCCAACTCTATGACTGCTTGTGAGCGGTTGTTTGACAGACCGTCGATTCTGTATTTTGGGACGTTTGAAGGCGTGATTTCTGCGGTACAGCAGGGGTTATGCGCATATGGAATTCTTCCCATCGAGAACAGTTTGCATGGTTCGGTGGCCGCAAATTACGATTTGATGCAGAAGCATGAGTGCTACATTGTAAGAAGTTGTAAGGTGAAAATCAACCATTGTCTTCTGGCCAAAGAAGGAACGAAATTAACGGATATTCGTAAGATATACTCACATGAGCAGGCCTTGGGGCAGTGCAGCGAATTGCTGAAAAACATGAATGTCGAGGTGATATCGTGTGAGAATACGGCAATTGCGGCGAAGATGGTATCGGAGTCAACAGAGGAAGGGGTTGCGGCGATTTCATCGGCACCATGTGCACAACTGTATCAACTTCAGATTCTAAAAGAGAATGCGCAGAACAACGAGAACAACTATACGCGTTTTGTCTGTATATCGAAGCGGCTGGAGATTTATCCGGGTGCGAGAAAAATCAGTTTGATGATGACATTGCCACACAGACCGGGTGCGCTGTATGAATTGACGGCGAAATTCGCCGCCTTGGGAATCAATTTGACCAAACTTGAGAGTCGTCCGCTGGCGGATCGTGATTTTGAATTCATGTTTATTTTTGATTTGGACGTCTCTGTTTATGACAAGGTGATATTCAGATTATTCTCACAACTGGAAAGCGGAACAGAAAAATTCAACTTTATGGGGTGTTATTCGGAAATATGAGATACGGATTGATTGGCGAGAAATTGGGACATAGTTTTTCAAAACAAATACACGAATTGCTTGGCAATAGGGAATACGAACTGTGCGAAATTCCGCCCGAAGATTTACGGTCATTTTTAGCAGAACGAGATTTTGAGGGCATCAATGTTACCATACCGTACAAGCGGGAAGTACTGCCTTATTGCTGCGCGGACAAGGTGGCAAAAGCAATCGGAAGTGTCAATACACTTGTAAATAGAGAAGGGCAGTTGTATGCGTACAATACAGACTATCCGGGCTTTGTTTATATGTGTAAAAAGGCAGGGATTGATTTTGTAGACAAGAGTGTGGTATTGTTGGGGAGTGGAGGCACTTCCGAGACGGCATGTTATGCGGCGATACAGGGCGGTGCGAAGCAGATTTATGTGCTTTCAAGAAGTGGGAAGACATATGAGACCGCAGAACACAACGTGACTTTCTTGGATTATTCCGAACAATCGCTTTGTATGGACGCGGAGATTTTGGTGAATACCACGCCTGTCGGTATGTATCCGAATAATGGAAAACAGGCAGTTTCGCTTCGAGATTTTCCAAAGTTGGAAGCGGTGGCGGATGTAATTTTTAACCCGTTGCAGACGGCACTGTTGCAAGAGGCAAAAGAACGCGGTATTCGGTATACGAACGGATTGCCGATGTTGGTTGCACAGGCATGGTATGCGGAGCGGATATTTTTCGACGAAGATGTTATGTTAACCGGTGATGGAGAGAATGAGATTGCAATGATTCTTCGTACCATTGAACGTGAAGTTCGCAATATTGTGTTGGTCGGAATGCCGGGCGTCGGGAAGACGACGGTTGGCAAGGCGGTGGCACAGCTTATGAACCGCACTTTTGCGGATACGGACGAAATTTTTGCAGCTCGATACGGCATGACGGCGGGAGCGTACATTCAGGAATTCGGTGAGGCGGAGTTTCGTATCAAAGAAAGTGAAATTGTACAAGAGACTGCAAAAAGAACCGGAATTATAATTGCAACCGGCGGCGGCAGTATTATAGACGATGCGAACAGAAAAGCACTTCGGCAGAACGGAACCGTAATTTTTCTGACGAAAGATATCGGCGCGTTGGAACAAGAAGGACGACCGCTGTCACAGGGAGAAGGGGCCATGCAGCGGCTGTATAAAGAACGAATTTCATTATATCGCGAGGTGGCGGACGCAGAAATTGCGGTTTGCGACGACGTAAATGAGACGATTATCAAGGTGCGGCAAGTGTTGGATTTCTGAGCAACGAAGGGTGCGAGATATGGCGAAATGTGAAAAAATACTGATTATCAACGGTCCGAACATCAATATGCTCGGAATTCGGGAAAAAAACATATACGGAACGGGAACTTATGAAGAATTGATGGATTTTTGTCGCAAGGCAGGAGAGAGGAATGGTGTGCAGATTGATTTTTATCAATCTAATCACGAGGGTGCCATTGTGGATGAAATACAGGAAGCATATGGCAAATATGACGGGATTGTCATTAATCCCGCGGCATATACTCATACAAGTGTCGCGATTCTTGATGCATTGAAGGCTGTGTCTATTCCGACGGTCGAGGTACATATATCGAATGTGGATGCGCGTGAGGCGTTCCGACAAGTTTCGTATGTCAGAGAGGTTGCGGTTGCAACGTTTTCGGGGTACGGATTTGCAGGGTATGAGATGGCGATTGCATTCCTGTGCGGTGAACGATAGTTTTCAATAACGGAGGTTTATGTGAAGAAAAAAACGGATGCCGATAAGGCAAAAAGGACATATGGTCTTTTTATCATTAAAGAGGACGCTGAGAAGGGAATATCCAAGAAGTTTATCGATACCGGGAAGGTTAGAGCAGGTTTTTGGATACTACTCGGATTGTTCGTTGTTTTTATCGTGGCTTCCGGCTTCATGATTGGGCGTTTTGTGACCATGACAATCACGATGAATCATCTAAAAAGCGAAATGAACGAATCGCAGGAAGCAATGGAGACGACTGTAAGCGAATTGCAAAGCGAGAATGATGAATTATCCGGAAAAGTTGCAATATTGAGTAACCAGATGGCTGTAGAGATGGAGAAGAATCAGGAACAGGCGGAGCAATGTGTGCCGACGGGGCTACCGGTCAGCGGTAAGGTAACAATTATTGCGGAGAATGCGTTTGCGCCGGTAGAAGATGATGAGGAGCAAGAGAATCAGCAGGAGACAAGCGATTCATCGAAAACTGTGAGTGAGGAAGAAGAGGCGGAATTTCTAACGATATTCGGCGTTCAAAGGGGCTCTATTGTGATGGCTGCCGCAAACGGAACCGTAACAGCCATCAATACGGGAACCGCATATGGAACGGCACTTTGGATTGACCATGGGAACGGATACCAAACCGTATACTATTACGATGGCAAACCAAAGGTCAAAGAAAAAGACGAAGTGTTGCGCGGAACACTCTTGTTTGAAGTGGAACAAAACAACAGGCGCATGTGTTATCAGATTATCCAGGACGGATATTTTATCAATCCGATGAATCTGATGGCAATCAGCGGATAAACGCTCTCATTTCGGGAGACGTTCAAAAATCAATTCATAACCATCGCTGCCGTAATTCAATGAGCGGTTTACGCGACTGATGGTCGCGGTGGAAGCACCGGTTTTTTCGGCAATTTCCAGGTAAGTCTTTTTCTCACGCAGCATAGTCGCTACTGCGAAACGCTGTGACAGTGAGAGTAATTCATTGACGGTACACAAATCCTCAAAAAAGGAATAGCACTCTTCTTTGTTTTCCAAACATAAAATTGCATCAAATAAATGGTCAACCGCTTCGGTCTGTAATTTCTTATTCATGAGATTCGTCCTTTCGGAAATGGATTCGCAAACAGTTTCACACGTTAAAGTTTCACCGTTGTAAGTTTTGATAATTTTACCACACGAAAGTGAATTCGTAAATAGTACTTACGAATTCTTGTCAAATATATCAATCACACTTATAATCAAATTATATGTAATAGTAAAATGGGTAGGATAATAAATGAGTCAGATAAAAACTAATCATTCCAAAGAAAGTATATATAGTAAGTTAAACAGGATATCCAAGAGATGGTATCCTATCATTGCATTTGTATTAACTGCACTTGTGTACTATATGTTTTTATCATATTCACAGATGTTAAGTACAGGTAAGTATGAGTTACTTCACGGAGATTTGCTTGATAATTATGTACCAACGATAAGAGCACTTGCCAGAGATATTAGAAACGGTACAAGTTGTTGGTTTTCGTGGAGCAATTATTTAGGTGCGGGAACTGCAATGACCAATGCATTTAATTGGAATCCTATAAATATACTATATGTGATTTTTTATGATGCAGATCCGGTAATAATCACAACGATTGTGCTGATGATAAAAACCGCATTATCCGGTATGAGTTTTCAACTGTTTGCATCAAGAACGTTAAAATGTAAAGGATATGAGAGCATCATTTTTGCTATTTTTTATGCAATGTGTTCTTATCAAGTTATTTATCTGGTCAATACCATCTTTATGGATGCGTTATACATGTGTCCAATAATCATTATGCTACTGTTTGAATTATATGATACCGGAAAGTACAGATTATTGGTTTTGGCATATGCCTATTTATTCATAGTTCAATTCTATATCGGTTATATGATTGGAATTTTTACTGTTGTATGCCTTATTGCCTATTCTTTTTATCGTGCGGATAGAATTAAATGGAAACTATTGTGGAGACGTTGGCTATTGTTTTTTGGGGTTGTAGTCCTTGCGGCAGGGTTAGCAGCGGTTATTCTTCTTCCGGCAGGAATAACGCTATTTACGAATCAGCCTGAAGATGCAACTAAATTTCCGAAAATGATAGTGACGATTATTGATGTATACAATAATCTTTTTATTGGTCAGTATCAAACAATGAGTGGCTATTATCCATATATCTACTGTGGAATCCCAGCATTACTGCTATTACCGTACTATTTCTTCAATAAATCTATTACTGTAAAAGAAAAGATTTGTACAGCCGGAGTCGGCGCTTTTCTTTTGATATGTACTTTAACAGAGATTCCTTACAAATTCATACATGCATTTGACGCACCGGACATGTTCGGTTTTCGATTTTCATTTCTGATAAGTTTCTGGCTTCTGTTTGTTTCGTGTAGACAGTATAAACATATGAGAAGTTTGTCTATGACAAGGTTTCTTCTGCTATGTATTGGGAATGTAATCATTTATGGTATCGCCGGATATTATCAAATGAAAACAATAGCGAATGAGTCATCAAATTGCTTAATATATGTATTGATAAATCTAATTTTCATGCTTGCATGGGGCTTGTTGGATTACTTTTATCTTACTCATAAATATAATCAGGTAAATATTGTATTTTTAGCATTGCTTATTACCATGGTTGAGACTTGCCTAAATGCGTGTCTCGTATATGGATATACCGATGAGCCTATTTCATATAAGGAAACAACCTTTTATTCATGGTATGATGGAGCAGAGGAGGCGGTAGAAAAACTTACAGAAAATACGGATTGCAATAACTATCGTGTGCGTTATGAAAATGATTTAATCAACAATTCCGGCGCATTTTGGGGATATAACGGACTTGACAGTTTTTCAACTGCCGAAAACACTGCGTTGAGAAATGTGATGCGGAATTTAGGAATCTATACAAGTCCTCGATTATTGTATGATTATGGGTATACGGATGTAACGGATATGATTTTCGGTGTGAAATATACCATTGAAGGGATTGATCCTTATATGATTTATTCTGAAGTACCACAGACAAATTACGTTGTCAACGAATCTGTATTAGGTATTGGATATTTAGTAGATGAAAAATTGATTGATTTATCACTGACTGAACATAATGCGTTTGAGAACCAAAATCATTTATTATCAGCAATGACGGGTGATGAAATTGTTTGCTTCATCAGAGCACAGGAACCGGAAATTATTGAGAACGGAATACACATGACTATTGACGAAGATGGTATTAATTATGTTAACGCTGATATCAACAAGGATATGCAACAAGCAGAAATCATGTACACCATACCCAAGAATTATGACGGTGCCTATTTGCAAATAATTAGGAATACGCAAGGGAATGATAGTAATGCTCCCAAAATAATCGGAGAAGCTGAAATTAAGTATCTAAAAGAGGTTAATCATATTGCATGTGAACATATAGAGAAACTTTGTGAGAATAATGATATATGTTCTTTTAATATTGTAATGGATACTGATGATTATCAATCATACAAAATTGATGATTTACTACTCTATTATTATGATGAATCAATGCTTCATAAAGCATATTTGAATCTAAAAAATGGGCAGATGAATATTGTTGAGTTTACAGATGGATATGTTAAAGCATCTGTCGATGTGAAAGGAGAGAAGAAACTCTTATTTACTACGATTCCGGCAGTGGACGGATGGGAGGTCAAGGTCAATCAAAAGGATGGAACAATTATTAAAGTATTAAACGGGGCTTTCATTGCGGTAATGCTTGAAGAAGGTAATAATGAACTGGAATTCATTTATACGCCACCTGGATTCGTGTTGGGAAAATATATATCTGGTATTGCTATTTTATTCTATTTACTTCTTTTCATTAACTCAAAAAGAAGAAAAAGAATAGTGCGAAGTGACAATTGCTCTTAGAGTGTATGTGCGTACACTTTACAAGTGGTTTTTATTACTATATAATGTAACTATTCAGAGCCAAGCAACGTATCTCAATGTGTGTATCATGCTTGCATGAATGCACACATTGAGATAACGTTATTTGGCGAGAAGCCACATCGAGATGGAGCGAAGCGGAATCGAGATGAGGCGAAGCGGAGCCAAGATGAGGGCGCTGAATAGTTACATGGATTTGATGTGTGTATCATGCTTTGTGAATGTACAGAACGAAATGGTGGAGGTTTACAGTTTATGAATACAGAAGATATTTTGAATGAGATATTGGCGAAAGTCGAGAGCGTCATGCAAATCAAGACCGGCGACATTCCCAATATTGATTTGTATATGGATCAGGTTACAACGTTTATGGATGAAAAGCTTTGCGCCACGGTGCGAAAGGGTGAGGCGGAAGAACACATTCTGACGAAGACGATGATCAATAATTATGCCAAGAATGATTTGTTGCCGCCACCGGTTAAGAAGAAGTATTCGAAAGAACACATGATGGTGTTGATTTTTGTGTACTATTTTAAAAGTTTCATGACCATCAGCGACATCCAAGAAATTTTGAATCCGTTGACGGAGAAGTACTTCGCCAAGGGCAGTGAGCCGTCATTGGAAGATATCTATAGAGAAGTCTTCACGGCGGGTGATATGCGGCTTGTACATTTAAAGGAAGATTTGACGGATAAGTATGAAGCGGCACAAGAAACTTTTCCGGATGCGTCAGAGGAAGATGCTGAATTTTTACGAATGTTCTCATACATTTGTTTTTTGAGTTACGATATTTTTGTTAAAAAGATGCTTGTGGAGCGTCTTGTGGATGAGGTTGTAGAATCAAAGAAGCGAGAGGAGGAACGGAAAAAAGAAGAAGTTAAGAAGAAAAAGAGCAAAGAAAAAGACAACAAAGAGAGTGAGGAAGTGGCACAATGAAGAAAATAGTTATTATCGGTGCCGGACCTGCGGGAATTACAGCAGGATACGAGCTCGTGAAACGTTCAAAGGATGTGGAAGTCATTGTTTTGGAAGAAACAGAAGCAATCGGCGGTATTTCACGGACGGTTCGCTACAAGGGGAATCGTATGGATATCGGTGGACATCGTTTCTTTTCCAAGGATGTGACGGTTACAAAATGGTGGGACGACTTGATGCCAAGGCAGGGAGCACCGGCGTATGATGATATCAGAACCGGTCGCATTGTTGCACTTAAAGAAGGTGGCCCGGATCCCGAAAAAGAAGACAGAGTTATGTTAACCAGAAGAAGAGTGTCAAGAATTTACTACAAGAGGAAATTCTTTGACTATCCGATTAAGATGAGCGCCCAAACAATTAAAAATATGGGCTTTTTTACGACGATGGGTGCGGGCTTTAGTTACCTTGGTTCCTGTATTGTAAAGAAAAAAGAAGACTCATTGGAAAACTTTTATGTTAACCGATTCGGAAAGAAACTCTATTCCATGTTTTTTGAAGGTTACACGGAAAAATTATGGGGCAGACATCCGCGTGAAATCTCTGCGGCATGGGGTGCACAACGTGTTAAAGGACTTTCTATTTTAGCTATATTGAAGGATATGTGGAGAAAAGCTTTTTCGAAGAAGGCAGATAAGGCGAAAGTGGAAACTTCTTTAATTGAAGAATTTGGTTATCCGAAATATGGACCCGGAGAATTATGGGAGATGGCGGCACATGATTTCGAGCAAATGGGCGGCGTGATTCAAAAAGGAATGAAAGTTGTACGCATTGTAACGACAGATGGCGCAGTAACAAGCGTGATATGTGAAAAAGATGGTGTCGAGATAGAAGTAGCCGGAGATGTTTTCCTATCTTCCATGCCAATCAAGGATTTGGTTTCGGGCATGAATGACGTTCCGACAAATGTCAGAGAAGTAGCGAGTGGGTTACCCTATCGTGATTTTGTGACCGTGGGAATCCTGGTCGATCGAATTCAACTCGTCAATACGACCAATCTAAAAACGCTTTCCGATATCGTTCCGGATTGCTGGATTTATGTACAGGATGCCGGTGTGAAACTAGGTCGAATTCAAATTTTTAACAACTGGTCACCTTATCTTGTGGAACAACCGGAATCAAAGTTGTGGATCGGACTGGAATACTTCTGCACAGAGGGCGATGAATTCTGGGAAATGTCAGAAGAAGAATGGGTGGACTATGCGACAAAAGAATTGATTCAAATGGGCGTTTTGAAAGAAGCATCCGAAGTGCTGGACTTCCATCGCGAGAAAGTTAAGAAAGCATACCCTGCATATTTTGATACCTATGACAGAATGGATGAGGTTGTGACGTACTTAAATGGTTTTGAGAACCTTTTCTGTATCGGAAGAAACGGGCAGCACCGGTATAATAACATGGATCATTCTATGGCGACGGCTTTTGAAGCGGTCAACAACATTCTGTCCGGAAAGAAAGATAAGGATAATATCTGGAATGTTAATACGGAGCAGGAATATCATGAGGAAAAGGACGAGGAATAGATGTTATGTTAACCGAAAAGGAAGCACGTGCATTGATTTTGGAACAGGTCAAGGCATATTGCGAATTATATCATAAAGATAAAAAAGACTTTCAGGAGGGCGACAGAATTACGTATGCCGCCAGAGTTTATGACAGTGACGAAATGGTAAATCTGGTGGACAGCAGTCTGGAATTCTGGCTGACATCGGGCCGTTACACAGAAGAGTTTGAGACAGGGCTTGCCGAATACTTGAACATTCGACACTGCTTGTTGGTCAATTCGGGTTCTTCTGCGAATCTGCTTGCTTTTATGGCATTGACTTCGCCGTTACTCAATGAACGAAGAATCAGGAGAGGCGATGAGGTTATTACAGTTGCCGCAGGATTTCCGACAACTGTCGCGCCGATTATTCAGTATGGTGCGGTACCGGTTTTCATAGATGTTACGATTCCGGAATTGAATGTGGACTGTACGCAACTTGAGGAAGCATATTCAGAAAAAACCAAAGCCGTCATGCTCGCGCATACATTGGGGAATCCGTTTCCTGTTCAAGAAGTTAAGGCTTTTTGTGAGCGGCACAATCTGTGGTTGATTGAGGATAATTGCGATGCACTCGGCAGCGAGGTATGTATTGATGGGGAGATGCACAAGACAGGCACCATCGGAGACATCGGTACTTCGAGTTTTTATCCGCCTCACCATATGACAATGGGAGAAGGCGGTGCGGTATACACCGATAACCCATTACTCTACAAATGTCTGCGCTCTATGAGAGATTGGGGACGAGAGTGTATTTGTCCTTCGGGAAAAGATAATTTGTGCGGTCACAGGTTTGACGGGCAATTCGGGGAATTACCGTATGGCTATGATCATAAATATGTATATTCGCATTTCGGATACAATCTGAAGGCAACGGATATGCAGGCAGCCATCGGGTGTGCACAACTTCGCAAAATCGATGAATTTGTGAAGAAGCGTCGCAGTAATTTTGCTTTGTTATCGGAGTTCATGAAGGATTTGGAAGATATATTGATTTTGCCGAAGGCAACACCACTAACAAACCCAAGTTGGTTCGGATTCCCGATTACTGTAAAAAAAGACGGTGAGAGAGACAAAATTGTCCGGTATTTGGAAGAGCATAAAATTCAGACAAGAATGCTTTTTGCGGGGAATTTGACGAAGCATCCTTGTTTTGTGATGCAGAGGGAGGACTTGGATTACCGGATTGTTGGAAATTTACATAACACAGATTGCATCATGGAGAGAACATTTTGGATTGGTGTGTATCCGGCAATGCAGGAAGCCGAACTAGAATTTATGTCGAAGTGCATTCACGAGGCAGTTGCATTATTACGGTAAATTTTTAGCAATAACTATTAATCGAGAAAATGATTGGTTTACATAAATCTGACACGATAGATATTTTTGTTGAGAAAAAGAGGAATTATGGGTGAAATAAAGTTACTGGATTGTACGCTTCGAGACGGCGGATATCTCAATGATTGGGAATTTGGTCACGATGAGATTGTGACGATATTCGAGCGCCTAATTAGTGCCGGTGTCGATATCGTTGAAATCGGTTTTTTAGATGAAAGACGTGACTATGATTACAATCGGACAATTTTGCCGGATGCAAAGTCCGTCAATCAAACTTACGCGGGGCTTGCCGCCAAGGATACCATGGTGGTGGGAATGATTGATTACGGAACCTGCAATATTGAACGGATTTGTCCGAAAAATGAGAGTTTCATGGATGGAATTCGTGTTATTTTTAAAAAGCATGTAATGACGGAAGCGTTGGCTTTTTGCGGTAAGATTAAGGAATTGGGATACGCGGTGTTTGTGCAGGCGGTATCGATTACGAGTTATGACGATGCGGAATTTGCGACGCTGCTTTGTGAGGTGAATGCGTTGGAACCGTATGCGTTCTCCATCGTGGATACCTATGGATTGTTACATAAAAATCAACTCATTCATTATTTTGATATGGCAAACGATACGCTAAAAGAAACCATTGGCATCGGATATCACTCACACAATAATTTCCAGTTGGGCTATGCGAATTGTATGGAATTACTGGAGAAGGATATTTCTCGAATGCTGGTTTTGGACGGGACATTGTACGGAATGGGAAAGGGAGCCGGAAACACGCCGGTGGAACTTTTAGCCATGTATCTGAATGAAAATTGCGGTAAAAAGTATCACGGAAGTCAGTTGCTTGAGGCAATTGATGTAACCGTTTCGGAGTGTTACAGAAAGACGCCTTGGGGATACAGCCTTAAGTTCTTTATTGCGGCATCCAATGATTGTCATCCGAATTATGTTGCGGCGCTGATGGAGAAGAAAAAACTATCTGTAAAGTCTGTCAATGAAATTCTCGCAGCGATACCACAGGAGAAAAAGTTATTGTTTGATGCCAAGTTGATTGAGGAATTGTATGTGGAGCATCAGAAAATTGCCTGCAATGACGAAGCGGCTTTTGAACGGCTGAAAGCATTATTACAACATCAAAAGATACTGCTGATTGGTCCGGGTACGGCGGCAGAGCGGCAAATCGAGGATATATCAGTTTACATAACACAAGAAAAACCGGTGGTAATTGCAATTAATTTTTTGCCGGAAAAAGTCAAAGCGGATTATGTTTTTATGAGCAATGCAAAGCGCTATGTGCAGCTTGCAACCAAATTGTCGGCGTCTGCAGTACAAACCATTGCAACATCAAATGTAACGCGTGCAAAAGGCGATTTTGACTATGTTTTTGAGTACGGGCGTTTGCTTGATGAAGAGGCATATTTAAGAGATAACCCGTTGCTGATGATCTTACGATTACTGAATGAAATGCAGATAGAATCGGTGGCGCTGGCAGGATTTGACGGTTATTCAAGGTTTGTGAAGACTAATTATGTAAACCCAAATATGGAGTATGTTTTTAGCAAAGAAAAGGCGGAAGTCATTAATGCGGATACGGTGGCAGGCATTCGACGTATCGGGATGTGCTGTCCGATTCGATTTATAACGGAGAGTTTGTACGAAGCGATGCTGTAAGAGAGTGTCGCGTATATACGAGCAAAGTGAATTAGTTCATGTGGTTTTGGAGGAATTGATGGAATGAAGAAAAAGGTTGCACAAATCATTGCGGATTTTATGGCGGAACGTGGCGTCAAACATGTTTTTACGGTTACAGGTGGCGGTGCGATGCATCTAAACGATGCGTTCGGTCATCATGAGCAATTAACGTGTATTTATAATCATCATGAACAAGCGAGTGCGATTGCTGCGGAAGGCTATGCACGTTTGAGCGGGAAGATTGCCTGCGTATGCGTAACGAGCGGACCGGGTGGAACAAACGCGATTACAGGTGTCTTGGGTGCATGGCAGGATTCGATACCGATGTTTGTCGTGTCGGGACAGGTAAAAAGGATTACAACCACACAATATATGCAGGTACCGTTGCGGCAGTTGGGTGATCAGGAATTTCAAATTACGGAAAGCGTTTGCAATATGACCAAGTATGCGTCATTGGTAACCGTACCGGAGGATATTTTTTATCATTTGGAAAAAGCGTGGTTCCTTGCGAATCATGGAAGGAAGGGGCCGGTTTGGCTTGATATTCCGTTGGATGTGCAAGGTGCGGAAATTGAGTGTGACGATGTAAGACATTTCGATGAATCAGAATATCGTAGTTTCATCGAGGATGCGAAGCAGCATTCCACGCAGGTGAATCGTGAGGCTTGTTTCGTTACAACCGATGAGGGAGAAGGAGTCTGGCGGAAGATTCCGCAGGAGGACTTTTTGATCGGATGCGAACAGATTCGGAAGCGGAGGATGATTCCGCTACTTTCGGGAGATGAGCCGACGTGGAACGATTGTTATGTTACGCAGGTTCGAGAGGCACTTGCAAAAGCTAAAAGACCGGTCATTCTGGCAGGTACGGGGATACGTCTCGCAGGTGCATATGAGCAATTTTTAACATTCATCGATTGGCTCAAAATTCCGGTTGTAACGGCATGGAACGCACATGACCTTCTGTGGGAGGGACATCCGTATGATTGCGGACGGCCCGGAACGGTTGGTACGCGCGGCGGTAATTTCGTCATCCAAAATGCAGATGTGGTTTTGGTACTGGCTTGTCGCATGAATATTCGTATGATTAGTTACCAATGGGAAGAATTTGCAAAAAATGCCGTGAAAATTATTGTTGATATTGACGAAAATGAGTTATGTAAACCAACAATTCAACCGGATATCCCGATTCATGCGGATGTGAAAGTTTTTATGGAGAAAATGCTTGAAAGCGGAGGCGACGGTGTAACAAAGGTTCCGCAAATGGGGGATACGTGGCTTTCCTGGTGTAAGGATGTCAATCGGAAGTATCCTGCAGTATTGCCGCAGTATGCACAGGGTGAGAGGCTGAATCCGTATGTGTTTATGGAGCAACTTTTTGCGGCGTTGCATGAGGGAGATAGGATAGTCTGCGGGAATGGCGGCGCGTGTGTTATCACATTTCAGGCGGCAAAAATCAAAAAAGGGCAGAGATTATTTACCAATAGCGGTTGCGCGGCAATGGGATATGGTTTTCCGGCGGCGCTTGGGGTTTGTGTCGCAGAGGGGGATTATGTAAACCGAGATTGTGCTGAGGAAAGTAATAGCGGTTTACATAACACTATTTGCATTGACGGAGACGGCAGTTTCCAGATGAATATACAGGAGTTGCAGACGGTTGTACAGAACGGTATTCATATGAAAATCGTTATTTTGAACAATAACGGATATCATTCCATTCGACAGACGCAGACGAATCTGTTTCGCGACAGGGCGTTGGTCGGAGTATCTGGTGACAATGGTGTCAGTTTCCCTTCTATGGAAAAAATTGCGTATGCATATGGGATTGATTATGTTCGAATTGACAATATTGACGAATGTAGTATTAAATTACTACAGGCACTGTCAGAGCCAAAAGCAGTCATCATTGAGGCTGTTGTAGATGAAAACCAAAATTTTGAACCAAAGTTATCGTCGAAAGTTTTACCGGACGGAAGAATCGTTTCACCACCGATTGATGATATGTATCCATTTTTATCGAGAGAGGAATATGAAGGAATCAAGCCACACGACTAAAGATTATTATGTAATGAAAAAGTGAGACGAGAAATGAGATGTGTGGTATAATGGATGAGGTTTTGGGAGAGGAGAATGATAATGTCTGCGGAAATACAACAGAATAGTACGATACCAAAAGTCAGTGTCATTGTTCCTACTTATAATGTTGAGTTGTATATCGGCAAATGTTTGGACAGCATATTGAATCAAACCTATCAAGACTTTGAAGTTATTGTTGTAAATGATGGGTCGAAAGATAGTACCGGAGAAATTGCGGATAAATATGCACGAGAGAATGAATGTATTCGTGTTATACACAAAGAGAATGGGGGCCTTCCGCAAGCAAGGAAGACAGGGTTTGAAGCATCAAGGGGTGCTTATATTGTATTTATTGATTCGGATGATTGGATTGAAACTGATATGTTGGAGAGTCTCAAAACAATTCAAGAGAAATTCAATTCAGATATGACAGTCTGCGGAATTTTTTGGGATAACGGACCGAAACGAAAAACTGTAAAGTGTAAACACAAAGGTATCTATCAGTTTACTAGAGAAGAAGCAATTTATGGAGTCCATGCCAGAAGAGATATTCGTCAGTATTCAATTAACAAAATGTATAAAAGAGAGCTTTTTAATAATGTTGTTTTTCCATCAAAACATACCATCGGTGAGGATTATATACTGCTAATGCAGCTTCTTCGAAACAGCAACATTATTGTCCAGACGGATAAGCCACTCTATCATTATGAACAACGATTTAGCAGTATGTGTAATAGCGGTTTTAATGCTTCCTATGCCGCAGCACATTCTTACTATGAAAAAATCAAAGAAGAAATGATTGTTGACTACCCAAAAGCAAAGAGCAAAATTATAGGTTACCATGCGTATGAGGGGCTAGGACTTCTCGTTGCAATGTTTCGAAATGATTGTTATGACACGGATATTGTGAAGTCGGTTATCTGTGATGTGAAAGAGAATTTTATGACAATATTGATGAATCATGATTTACCTTTGATGGTAAGAGGCTCTGCTGTTGGTGTTTGTATTAACTACAAATTAGTTCGCGTGGTTTATCGGAAGTATTTTAAGTTCAGAACAAGAAAAATAAATATATAAGGCAATTATAGGAAAGGAACACGTGATAATACACTTACTGATTATCATTAAAAATAACTATGAAGAATGAAAGTAAAGTATTGACTATTGTGATTCCTGCTTATCAGGTAGAAAAATATATTGATAAAACAATTAAGAGTCTATTACAACCGCAAATTTTGGATGAAATAGAGATTCTTGTAATAAATGATGGATCACATGACAATACTGAACTGATTGCAAAGCAGTATGAAAAGAAGTATCCAAATTCATTAAAAGTTATAAATAAAGAGAATGGGGGACATGGGTCAACAATTAATGTCGGCATAAATAATGCAACAGGGAAATATTTAAAAGTAATTGATGGTGATGATTGGGTTGAGACAGATGGTATTATTGGGTTGGTAAACGAATTAAAAAAAGTTAATTGTGATATGGTAATTAACCCTTTTTATAAAGTCAATAACAATACGGGGTATCAAGAATTGGTATCTTATAAAGAAATCAAAAATAATAAGGAAACATTATTTGATAGTTTAGATTCTCGTGGCATGCGTTATTATATGCATTCTATAACTTACAAAACCAAAATACTGTTGGATAATATGATTCATATTGATGAAAACTTATTTTATGTTGATATGGAATATATTCTTTATCCTATTCCGAATATTGAGACCGTGCTATTTTTGGATAAACCGGTTTACAACTATCGTATTTTCACACAAGAGCAAAGCATGAGTATTGAGAATATTCAGAAACGCAGAAATCAACATAAAACAGTATTGTTTAATGCGATAGACTATTTTGATACAATCGAGGGAAATCTTTCATTGGCGAAGAAAAAATATATTTATCAGAATTTATCAATGATGGCAATGTTACATTACAAAGTCATACTATCTTTGCCAAATCGAAAGGATAGTAAAATCGAGTTGTTTGCGTTTGACAGAGAATTGAAGAAGAAATCGGATGTCGTATACAAAGGATGTTTTGGTATTAAAATGTGGGCATTAAGACATTTCGGAAAAGCATTCTACTTCTTTTTTGTGAATGTAGTACAGAAGGAGAAGTTTTTTTAGTTCTGTTGCGTATATTAGGAGAATGAAATGGGATTTAAAGAAAAGTGTTGGGATGCAATATATAACAAGAATGAATACATTCACAATTGCTCGGAAGAATTTAGTATGTTGCGTAATGAGCGAAAGATAACACAGAGATTGTTGGAGATAGCCCACATGTATAAGAATTATGCATCTTATTCAACAAACTCTGAATTAAAGCATACTTGTTCTATATTAGGCATGAACGAAGAAAGTTGGAAAAAGGAAATAGATATTCATGATATTATTTCTTTTGATATTTTTGACACACTTCTTTTTCGCCCTTGCTTTCATTCATATGATTTATTCTTTTTTCTTGAATATGAGAACAAAATCCCGGATTTTCGTAGAATGAGAGTTCAAGCAGAAATAGCGGCCAGAAAGAAGAAAGAATATGAAAAAGTCAATATTTACGATATTTATTCAGTATTAAGCGAGTGGTGTCAGATAGATATTGATGAAGGCGTTAATAAAGAACTTCAAATGGAAGAAAAACTTGATTTTGTGAATCCATATGTACTTCGGATGTTTCAATATGCCAAAGAAAAAGAAAAAAGAATTATTGTTACATCGGACATGTATCTTCCCAAACAATTATTAGAAGAACTTCTGCAATCAAAAGGGATAGACGGATATGAAAACATTTATGTTTCCTGTGATTACGGTGTAACAAAATGGACCGGAAAACTGTTTGAGTGTATCAATAAAGAGTATGGCGATAAATCCCGATTACATATTGGGGATAATAAGAAAGCTGACCAATCCGGAGCAAAGAAAAGCGGATGGGACAGTATTTTGATACAGAATGTTAATCGGTCTCACGAACGAATGAGAGGACCGATTACACAGAATTGGATGGGATCGATTTATGCCGGAATAACGGATTCTTATCTCTATTCGGGGGTTAATACTGAATTAGCGAATCCTTATTTTCAATACGGATTTGTTTATGGCGGAATACTGACATATGGTTTTTGCCAATGGATTCATACAATGGTGGAGAGGAAAAACTTGGACAGTGTTTTATTTCTGTCGCGCGACTGCCGTGTGGTTGAGCAGGTTTATAATCAATACTTTGGCGGTGTGGAGAACCATTATGTCAAGTCTTCAAGAATCTCCCTTCTGCCATACTTGAGTAATTATAGTCTTGAGATTTTTGTACAAGAGGCATTTGGGCTTCGTATATTCTCTGATAAAATGTCTGTTCGACAGGCGCTGAAAGATGTCGGTTTGGGTCTCTTAGCAGATAAATGTGAAAAGGAATTTATAGTATGTCAAAAAAGAGGTGAGCACGTGTGGCAAAGTTTTCGCACTGTGATTGCCAATCACATGGAAGAAATCAGGCAAATTTATCAGCCAAATTACATTGCATTTCAACAATACATGAAGGAGTGCGTCGGAAATCGGAAAAGGATTGGAATTATTGATGTTGGTTGGAGAGGGAGTAGCATTCTCTATTTGAAGCAATATATCGAAGAAAATTTTGAAGGCGTTACCGTATATGGCGGAATGATGGCTTATGGCTCTACACCGTATACACAGACGTGGGCTGCGTCCGGAGACATAGAGGGATTTATTTTTTCACCGAGTAAAGAAGACCCCTATCACCTTAATAACGGCAAAATTATTTATTATACGGAGAAGCGTTTATACTTAGAATATCTTTTTACCGATTGTGGGAATTCACTATTAAGCTATGAGCTGGATGATAATGGTGAAGTTGCTTTTCGTTATGAAGAAAAAGATGTTGCCGATAATGATGCAATGATTCTCGGTATTCATCGGGGAATCTTTGCTTTTTCCGAGTATTATCACAGTATTCTTGGGGATTATGCAGAGAAGTTAACGATTGGAGAGAAGGTCGCGTTTAATCCAATGTATCGATTATTGAGGGAAGAAAAATGCCTAAAAAAAATGTTTCAAACTTATAATGAAAAGAAATCAACTTTGCATGGGTATAACTAGAACATTTGGATTGTTATGATAATACATTTTACAGGTGGAATGATGGCTAAATTTTCTGTGATAACGGCTTCGCTGAATAATAAAGAGGAATTAATGTATACATATACATCCGTCAAAGAACAGACGGAAGGTGATTTTGAATACATTGTAATCGATGGAGAGTCAT
>CAYMCV010000018.1:0-26127 GCA_964389005.1 uncultured Lachnospiraceae bacterium
ATAGCCGTCATAGTGAAGACACATTTCGCCATTCTGACTTTCAATCGGGAATGTCGATTGGAACACTTGCTCTAAACCAAAAGTCGGATTCGGAGGAAGATCTTGCTTGAGACGTTCGAGTTGCAGGAACCTCTCGTAAGACTCGAGTTGAATGCCGACCAGATTCGGCAACTCGCAGACTTCCTTATAGTTGGCCCCGACATATTTTCGTTGGATGGATTTGCCTTTGGCAACCATTGGTACCCTCCACAGGTTGTGAGTGCGCGCTATCGGACACATAGTCCAAAAGACTCACATCGGATTAGGGAACATATCCGGATACATTTGGATGAAATCCGGAACAAAGACACGACCGGCCACCGGAATCTCTCCGGTGGCTGGCTTCAGGCAGATGCCTGGTCAGTAAACATGAAAACCGAATTATTTGACTTCAATAACAGCGCCTGCAGCTTCGAGCTTCTCTTTGATGTTCTTTGCTTCATCTTTCGAGACAGCCTCCTTGATTGCTCCGCCAGCGGTAACCAGATCCTTAGCCTCTTTCAGGCCAAGACCGGTAATAGCGCGGACTTCTTTGATGACGGGAATCGTTTTGCCTTCCCCAACGCTCTTGAGGATTACATCAAACTCGGTCTGTTCCTCGACCTCTTCAACAGCAGCAGCCGCTCCGGCACCGGCGGCAGCAACAGCCACGGCAGCAGTAACACCGAACTTCTCTTCCATCGCTTTAATAAGCTCGGAAATCTCTGCCCATGCTTCATCGGCTGACACATAATTAACCTTGGCCACTTCTGTCCGTTTAATAATCAGATTACCGATTTGTTGGATTCGTTCTTCCCCGATACCTTTGTCAAAGAAAACAGTCACGGCGACGTTCTCCTCCGCGGTTTTTACGATATGTTCAAAATTCGTCAGTACCGCATAAAAAATGCCAAACAGAAAGAGACAGGACCCGATGGTTGCAAGCGAAGCCAACGTAAACCACTTATTTCGAAAAATACTGATAATTCCTTGTTTTAGCGAATAGAATAATGTACTAATCCTCATCGAGATAACCACCCTTCTCTTCATCGCTGACCACAACACCCTGTTTCAGCGTTATTACGCGCTTCTGCATATCGTTTACGATTTCTCGGTTATGTGTGACAACGACTACAGTTGTCCCGTTCTCATTGATTTTCTCAAGTAACTTCATAATCTCATAGGAGTTCTTCGGATCCAAATTGCCTGTCGGTTCATCAGCCAACAAAATTGCCGGCTTGTTAATCAAAGCACGCGCCAAAGCAACCCGTTGCTGCTCCCCACCCGATAATTGTCTCGGTTTGGCTTTGTATTTTCCCGCCAACCCGACGGTGGAAAGAATGACGGGAACATTCCTTCGAATCTCATATTCCGGCTTTTGAATGACACGTTGTGCAAACGCAACATTCTCATAAACATTGCGATCCTTGAGCAGGCGGAAATCTTGAAAAACCACGCCCAAATTTCGTCTGAACTTGGCAATTTTGTAATGACGCATATGCACCAAATCATATCCGTTTACATTAATCTTCCCCGTATTCGGTGTCAATTCACGCAACAGCAGACGAATCAACGTGGATTTACCGGATCCGCTGTCTCCAACGATAAAAATGAACTCTCCTTTTTGAATGGAAAGATTGATATCCATCAATGCAGGAACGCCTGCTGCATAGGCCTTGCTCACTTTTTCCAATATAATGCAACCTTCCATATCCTGCTTGCTTTTTTTCTTGTCTTTATTCTTCTTAGACGCTTCCGCCATGTTTTATCCCTTTCTTGTCCTAATACTCAAACGTCTCCATGTAATGCATATACTTGACAACCATCAACGCAATCTTAAAAGTGATGGCATCGTCAAATACTCTCAAATCCAAACCAGTTCCCTTCTGAAGCTTGTCCAAACGATATACAAGCGTGTTGCGGTGTATAAACAACTGTCGCGAAGTCTCCGAAACATTCAGACTGTTTTCAAAGAATTTATTGATGGTTGACAGTGTTTCCTCATCAAATTCATCCGGACTGTTCCCCTCGAATATCTCCTTGATGAACATCTTGCAAAGCGGGATCGGAAGCTGGTAAATCAATCTGCCGATTCCCAGTTCTCCGTATGCGATAACATCACGATCGTCAAAGAATATCTTGCCGACATCCAAAGCCATTTTTGCTTCTTTGTAAGAACGGCTGACATCTTTGATTTCGTTGACCGGTGTACCATAGGCAATATGTACTTTCTCCATGTGTTCTTTGATGAGAAATGCGGAAATCGCTTTGGCGGTTTTGTCCAAATCGTTGTTATCCTGCTCGTCTGTCAATTCTTTGACCACAACCACATTATTCTCATCCACCGCAGTTACAAACTCGCGTTTGTTATTCCCAAGTATTGTTTTGACCAATTCGATGGTGTTATTGTCTCTTCCCGCAGCCGTCTCCACAATCAATACGGCTCTGCGCGAATCCGTCTGAATGTGTAATCTCTTGGCCCTGCTGTAAATATCCACAAGCAAAAGATTATCCAATAACAGATTCTTGATGAAATTGTCCTTATCAAACCGTTCTTTGTAAGCAATCAGTAGATTCTGCAACTGAAATGCCGCCATTTTGCCGACAAGATAGGAGTTTTCCCCCGAACCGGCGGAAATCAGTATATACTCCAACTGCTGTTCATCGTGGATCTTAAAAAATTGACAGTTCTGTATTTCTTGGCTGTCTGCAGGCGATTTGATAAACTCCAACACCGAAGACATATATCCCTGTTGCGCGTTGCCGGTTGCCGCAACAAGTTTCCCATCGGTATCCGCAACCCATAAATCCACCCTTGCAATGCTCTTTAATCCATCGATTGTGTTCTGCAGAATCTGATTTGATATCATTTGTTCACCCCTTCTCGTTATATGCAATATATACAATATATTACAGACGATTTTTAGTCTTTTTACTATACCCTTTCTACATTTTAATACATTTATACAAAAAAATCTATACTCTTTTCCTATTTTTTTATGCAATTTTTCTGCTTTTTACTGCTTCTTTGACAGGATACCGCTTTCAGAATATTCACGTCATATCAAAAAAGCCTCAAATGTCATTCAGGCATTCGAGGCAATGTTACACTACTAATTAATTTTCATCGTTATCATCTTCAAATCTATTGACCTTCCGCTGTAGCAAACGTTGATAGAATCTCGTTCTCATACGCGAGAGAAAACCGCCCTTGTGACTTGCAGGGTCTCTCTCATACAAAAGTGCCACCCAGATACTTGCATTGATGAGTTTCTTATTCTCCGTAATCACACGCATTTGATAGAGATTCGGTAATTGCGACAGAATAATGTCCGGCGCCGCATCGTTGATTTCATTCACCAATTCCGCAACATCCGCCTCATCGCCCGTGTCTGCAACCAGAGACTTTGCAATCAACACGTTATCGCGAATACCAAGCATATCCTCACGTAGTTTCTCAAGCATCTCTTGTGAATCCGCAATCAACAACACCCGGCTGTGATTACGGGCAATTCTTTTGACCAATTCTCGAAAAAAAGCATCTTCTTCGATTTCTTTTTTGCGCTCCCGGTAACCCTCCACCGTCTCCGGAAGCACCCCCAACTCGCCAAAAACGGTCATGTCCATCGACTCCAACCATTCCTTACACTCCGGCAGTTTACCGGCTTCCACCAGGATACGGGAAGATACGTAAAAAATAGTATTCACGGCCCCATTTCCCATATACTTCCATGCAATCTTGATTGCATCTTTTACGGAACCGTCTGTGAGTCGGATGCCCAATACCTGAATTTGATCCATCCGTACACCTTCTCTCTCATTTCCCCCGATGATTATAACAAAAACCGTACGATTTTGCAACCTGTTCACTTCCGGCGCCGCATTGCCCCTCAACATCTTAAGAACGTATGAAAATTCCGCTGAAATGATTGCGTAAATATCGAAACAGTGTTATTCTGTCAATAAGATAAAAAATACACGAAAGAGAGGCACACACTATGGATATTACCTCATTATCGATGACATTGGCACAGAATAGTCTGATGACAAACGTAGGCACTGCAATGCTGAGCAAATCTATGGACGCCGTTGAAATCGCAGGCGCACAATTAACCAACATGATTGACGCCGTATCTATGGAACATGCCGTGAATCCGCATATCGGATCCAATATTGATGTCTTTGTTTAATCAGTCGCTTTTTTGCTGTACCTACATTTTATAACTTCCGAATCGATGTATCCGTGATTTCGATTCTGCCGGCTTTCAGCAAATTGCCCACAGCTCTTTTAAATTCATTTTTACTCATCTGCATCTCTCGACGAATGGTTTCCGGTGTTGCTTTATCGTTAAAAGGCAGCACGCCGTCATGTGCATCCAACGCTTTCATTACCGCATCCGCATCCACGCTCATCTGAATGTATGCTTTCTCGCGCAAACTCAAATCAATCTTACCGTCTTCTTTGATTGCAGAAATTCTTGCTTCTATGTGCATTCCGGGTTGCAATTGCGAAAGCACTTCCTGTTTCGGAACACGTGCCGAATAACAGTCGTTTACTGCGACAAAGGCCCCGAAATTATCGCTTAATTCATAAACCGTACCCTCAACACGATCATCTTTCTTAAAGTTTCCGCCCTTTTGTAGATATGGATAAAGTTTCATCGTTGCACACAATCGGCTGCTCTTATCCAAGTACAATGCCACAAGACAAGTCTCACCGACTGCCACGCGCACTGTCTGCTCACGAAACGGAAGTAATAAATCCTTCTCCAAACCCCAGTCCAAAAAAGCACCGATTTTGGTAACCTGAACCACCGAAAGCCTTGCCACTTCGCCCAGTTTGATCTTGGGTTCTGCCGTAGTCACAATCATTCGATCCGAAGAATCGCGATACGCAAACAACGAGAGTTCTGTCCCAATCGTACACCCTTCGGGTACCTGCTTGGCGGGAAGCAGTACACGTTCCTCAGCTTTGACATCGTCAAGCGCCGCAAAATACCAACCAAACTCCACTTCCTTTACTGCCCGCAATACCTGTTGTTTTCCCAGTTCAATCATTTGAAACCTCCGCCTTTTCTTCAATCGTTTCATTCGTTAGTGTAAATCTTCCGACCGCATAAGGAATTGCATCTTTGCTCTGCAGTGATACAATCAACTGATTCTGCGTCTTGCCCACATAAGGTATTATCGTATCTCCCAGCACTGCCTGATTCCGATATTCCACCTTCAAATCGCTAACCTTGGCATCACGTGGTAAATAGAGTGACATCATTCGAACATACTGCCCGTTATTCACATGATAATTCGTATCCAAGTGGTGCTTTTCAATGACAACGAGTTTCTTATGATCATATGCCATCTTAACTTTTTCTTCAATTTGATAAGCCGCAATCATTTCCGGCGGAATCGGTGCGGCACTTGTCAGATCTTGCTTCACCAACATCCAAAGCGAGTCACCGCATGCAAGACGTTCTCCGTCCGGTGTCTCCATGATGAAATTACGATACCCGAACGAACTCCGAAATGCATATGGATGCGTCCCGATTACTATTTGCTCACCCAATTGTGGATAACGCCGTACTTCTATCTGCCATGTCAGCAGAATCCATACAATACCGTGCTCTTTTTGGAATTCCGTTCCCACATGCATGTCTTCCGCATTAAAAATGCAACTGTCCTGAAAGCAATCAAGCACACCGTTCATTGTCATTTTGCCGTCAGCACCCAACTCGCTGTACCGAACGCGTGTTTTATTCTGATACATGATAAATACTCCATTTCACAATCAATAAAAAATCCTTTTCAATATAATTGGTGTCATATTGAAAAAAAGCTCCCGATATACGGGAGCATCGAGCAGGGCTACAAGGATTCGAACCTTGAAATGACGGAGTCAGAGTCCGTTGCCTTACCGTTTGGCGATAGCCCTAAAAAGTACCGCGGCTTCATCACCGCATTGCACTCACAAAGTATACACGATTTTTTTTTCATTTGCAATACTTTTTTTATTTTCTTTTTTTACATATAAAATACACTTAAAATGGCATATTTCATAAATACTTTATGGTTTTTTAGAAATACTTAATAATTGTCAGATTGACTTATATTCTCGGTCTGTTATAATTAATATAGTTTTAATTACTACATGAAAAAGCAAATATTTCTAGATATTTTAGACGGTATCTGTTACATCATGGGATTGGGAGGGATTTGAAATGAATCCATTTGTGATTACAGCCTGCTCGACTTCGGATCTTCCGGCTGAGTACTACGAGAAACGAGGCGTACAGCTTGCATACTTTCACTATATTTTAGATGGTCACGAATACAGCGATGACTTGGGCAAGACCATTCCGTATGAAGAGTTTTACCGCAAAATTGCGGCAGGTGCGCTTCCCACCACATCTCAAGTGAATATGACTGAGTATTTAAGTCTTTTTGACCCGATACTTGCTTCCGGAAAGGATATATTGCATCTGTCGTTTTCTTCTGCACTTTCAGGCTCATATAACTCAGCCTGCAATGCCAAGGAAGAATTGTCCGAGAAGTATCCGGAACGAACGATTCGCATCGTTGATACAATGGCGGCATCTTCCGGCTACGGTTTGATTCTCGATACACTATGTGACATGCGAGATCAGGGATCAACCTACGAAGAACTCTATTTCTTTGTCGAGGAGAATAAGTTGTCCATGCACCACTGGTTTTTCTCAACCGACTTAACACATTATAAGAGAGGCGGTCGTATCTCCGCAACAGCGGCGACGATTGGAACCATCTTGAATCTGTGTCCGTTGATGAATATGAATTATAAGGGCGAATTGACACCACGTCAGAAAATCCGCGGCAAGAAGAAAGTCATCTTGGAATCCCTTACCAAGATGCAAGAACATGCGCAGAACGGAACCGATTACTCCGGCAAGTGTTTCATTTCACAATCCGCATGTTATGACGATGCCAAGCAACTGGCTGACCTAATAGAAGCAACTTTCCCGCATTTGAACGGCAAGGTCATGATTAACAATGTAGGAACCGTCATCGGTTCTCATACCGGTCCCGGAACCGTAGCACTGTTTTTCTGGGGTGACAAACGCGTGAACTAACCTATACAAGATTCTTATCCTCAAAAACATCCGTCAAGTCAATGGCTCTTGACGGATATTTTTTGTGTAAGTACGCATAATCACCAAAAATAATGTGCCAAGAAAATCATACATAGAAATATTGCAAATGAGTTATGCTAACCGTATCATTCCCTCGGAGGTTACATTGACCATGCAATTATCTGCCGATCTTGAACACAATATCCGCCAAGCACATTTTTATCTGCCTTTCCATAAAAGTTTTGATTTAATAGAGCGAAAATTAATGATTAGTTCCACCAAATCATATTACATCTGTATCAACGGTTTCTGCCAAACCGATTTGATTCAACGTGTTTTCTCCGATTTGCAAAACCCATTATATGTACCATCCGGAGAAATCGACAGTATTATTCAATTTACCGAGTCCAAAATCGGGTATTCTCAAGTGCAGTTTGTTTCAGAGTGGGAAGCTCTTTTACGTGCCGTCTTGAGTGGTGTCACCGCACTTTTCCTTGACGGATTTGATCGAGCAATCCTAATTGATATGCGAACCTATCCTGCAAGAGGCGTGGAAGAACCGGAAAACGAAAAAATCACGCGCGGTGCCAAAGACGGATTTGTTGAAACATTGCTTTTGAACACCTCTCTGATTCGCAGAAGAGTACGCAGTCGCAGACTGACATTTGAACTTGTCTCTGTCGGAAGTGAAAGCAAAACCGATGTCGCCATTGCTTACGTCGATCGCCTGCAAGACCCGAAATTACTGCAAAGCATCAAAAACAAAATAGAATCGCTTCGTGTAACCTCACTTACCATGGGCATCAAAAGTCTGGAAGAATTGATGGTCAAAAAAAGTTGGTTTCACCCATTGCCAAATGTCTTGCTTACCGAACGTCCGGATGTCGCATGCAGTTATTTGATGGAAGGTCATATTCTGCTCATCGTTGATAACTCTCCTTATGCGATGATTCTCCCTTGCACGATTTTTCAATTTACCCAAAGTCCGGAGGATTACAACAAATCTCCCGTTGTCGGCACATATTTGCGACTCGTACGTTTTGCATGCATACCGATTGGATTGTTGTTGTTGCCCATTTTTCTGCTCCTCGGCATCCAAAATCCGCAGATTATGATTACAACCGAGGTACTTACGCCGGACCGATTGTTTGTATACGTCATCTTGATTGAATTCATCTTGGAATTGTTTAAAACTTCTTCCTCGCTTTCCTCCGGTCGCTTATCCGGTTCACTGTCCATTGTTGGCGGCTTGATTATCGGCGATGTGGCAGTTCAAATGGAATGGGCAAGTTTGGAAGTCATTTTCTATGGTGCGATTACCATGCTTGCTACGCTCAGTCTTTCCAATCGCGAATTTGGCGAAGCAATTCGTGTTTATCGCGTCTTTCTATTGCTGCTGACCGGCTTGCTCCATCTTCCCGGTTTTATGATTGGTTTGATTCTTATTATGATTTCCGTCATAACAACACCGACATTCGGTCAAAAGAGTTACTTTTGGCCTCTGATTCCTTTTGATGCCGCCTGTCTCAAGACACTTTTGTTTCGCTACCCGACTTATATGGCACAACCGGGCGATACCGCACGGCACAAAACAAAATAAAAACTCTTAAAATGCAACGAAGTATCTTGGCACAAAAAAATGAGAGCCTGCATGCACTCATGCAGACTCCCAACGACACAAACCAGTCCTTACAAAAGGCTAACCAGTTCCTTCTGTATGGAAGAATAATGCGTATCCACAATACCAAAATCTTTCTCTTTATAATTCCATGCGGCACGCCCAATTGCGTACTTCTCAAATACATCATGAATCTCGCGATACCAGTTTAACGTACCGTCAAGCGGCGCGCGCTCGAGCACCCCGTATTCTCCGCAATAGAGAGGTACATTTTTGGCTTCTGCAAACTGTAATGCATCCGCAAACAGAACTTCAAACAATTTTCCGTCCGCACCGTCAAACAATGAATCATAGATTGCGCCGACCTGCGCCTTCCCGACCACCTCGCTCTTGCGCCGAAGTTCTGCAATGCTTGTCGGGTACTGCACGTCAAAATCATCCGTCATTCCCTGTACCCACGGTGCTTTCTGGTGTGTGAAAGCCATCGGCTCATAACAATGGAAGGTATAAATGATTTTATCATCCAAATCAACGTCAATGGCAGATACCGTCAACGCCCCGTTGTTACATGTTCCGCCGACAATCAGGTAGGATTCGGGTGCAATCGCACGAATACGTTTGATGGTTTGATTGGCAATTTGATTCCATTTCGCCGTGTACTTCGGATTCACAACTTCATTCAGCAATTCCAATGCAACGAATTCATAATCGCCGCCGTAACGCTTCGCCAGTACATCCCAAAGTTGATAAAAATATGTCTGCAGCGATTCATCACAGAAGAACAAATCCGGATTCTGTACCTCTGCCTCGTCAAACATATATCCCTTGGTTTTATGCAGATCCAATATCAGTCGAAGACCGTGCTTTTTACACCAATCGATACAATTGTCGATGTACTTAAAACCTTCCTCAATACAATTACCTTCTTCATCACAAACAATATCATAATCAAGCGGCAAGCGTACATGATCAAGCCCCCAATCTGCGATGGTTTGTATGTCTTTTTCAGTGATAAACGTATCAAAATGTACTTTGTCTCGACTGACGCACTGAGACAACCAGCCACCTAAATTGATACCTCTTTGATATCCTTCAAATGCTCTCATCTATTCAATCTCCTCCACGCGTACATTTGTAATATACACAGTTGCAGTGGAACCTAAATGTCCCATGTTGAATTCCATACGCCCGTTGTTATCATCTTTTGTTTTCATCTCGAACTCAAATGTATATGTCTGCATCTCCGTGGTGATTGCCTGCTTCGTATCCGGCAAATAGCGTATCCATCCATTGGTCGGTGCCGAAACACATACAATGATATTTCTGTCTTCATCTGCCTTGGCATCGAAGCTGACGCGATACTTTTTACCGTTACGCATCGGTAAATCTGGCTGAACCAATTGGACGGAATAGTCCACGGTACCTTCATTCTCTGAAGTAATGACAATCATATTGTCTTTAATCTCGGCGCTGCCCTCTCCGCCGTTAAACAATAGGAACTTCCAATTGATATCATCCGTCAAATCCTCTGCTTCCGCAAAGTCACCGTTAAAAATATAGTTTCCGTCCTCAAGAGCTTCGCGGAATTGTTTCTCCGGTTTGCTGACATTGGTATCATACTGCGGTTTCTGATATACACGCACGTAATCAATCTCAAACACCGCCTTGTCAAAATCCGTCGTTGCATCCGGATTGCCCGGCCAAGTTCCCCCGACTGCAAGATTCATCTGTACAAAGAACGGCTGATTGAACGGTGCCGGATATTCCTTCTCAGGCTGTCCGTCCACTGCCGTAAACCAATCATTGACCGTGTGATACAGATTGTTGTCAATATAGAAACGCATTTCGCCCGGTTCCCATTCCACCGAATATTCATGAAAATCATCCGCAAATGTGGAACCCGTTAACGTATAGACTCCCTGTTGGTCCGCATGCGGCTCTCCGTAATGAACCGTTCCGTATGCCGTCGCAGTATCGTTGCCAAGTACTTCCATGATGTCAATCTCACCACACTTTGGCCACTGTCCATAGAAACTCTCATCCTGCGTCATCATCCAGATTGCCGGCCAGAGCCCCTGTCCCTCGGGAACTTTTGCTCTTGCGACTACTTTGCCATACATGAAGTCCTGTTTGTTCTGTGATGTCACTTTCCCTGACGTATAATAATCCTTGCCCGATGCATCCGCCGTTTTGATTGCCTTAATATTTAAGTTTCCGTCTTTTACAAAAACATTCTCTTCGGATGTCGTATACTCCTGTAACTCACTGTTCGTCCACCCCGGCTCATGCGGTTCATAATTCCAAATGCTCTGATCCAGTTGATTTCCCTGGAATTCATCATGCCAAAGCAATTGATATCCGTCCAATTCCGGTGCTTCAATCGGCGCCTCCGATACTTCTTGCGGAACTTCCTGTGTATCCTCGACAACGCTGCCTTCCTCTGTGCCGGTATTTGCATTGCATCCCGCAAGTGTCCCCGTCACCATGGTTCCCAATAATAGTAACGCGCATATCCTTTTCATAGTTTAACCTCCCAAATACGGTTGCCTGTTTCCCTTTGAGTCTAGCACCGAGGAATCAAAAACGATATCGTTTTGTTTACATTTTTATCTGTATCATGATATACTGTAACAATGAACTTCGTATATGGGAGGGCTCAAAATGAACACAAACAAAGCACTCGTTTACAAGGAATATCTGCTGCGGGAAAATGTCTGGATGCACGCACCCTACAACCCGGAATTTGCTTTTTATGAAGCAGTCAAAAGCGGTGACTTGACGAAGGTACAAGAAATGAATCAAACACCGTTCGGACAGAAAGAAGGGTTCGGCATGCTCGCAAAGAACGAATTGCAAAGCATGAAGTATCATTTCGTCATCACCTGTGCTCTCCTTGCACGTTTCTGCATTGAAGGTGGCATGGAGCATGAACTTGCATACAGTCTGAGCGACTTATACATCTCAGAATGCGATGCCTGCCTGACAATTCCGCAAATTTCCGATTTACACAGCCGCATGACGTTCGACTATACCAAACGAATGAAGGCTCTGCGAAAAGCACATGTTTTCACAAAGCCTGTTTCGATGTGTATTGATTATATCTATAACAATCTGCACAAAAGAATTACAATTGACATGCTCTCTTCACACGTCGCATTAAATCCCGCATATTTATCTCGTCTGTTCAAACACGAAACCGGATTGACAATCACCGATTACATTCGTCAACGTAAAATCGAGACTGCACAAAACATGCTGAAGTATTCCGATTATCGCCCCTCACAGATTGCAACCCTGCTTGCCTTTCCGAGCCAGAGTTATTTCATCGAAGTATTTCGCAAATTAACCGGCGTAACGCCAAAAACCTATCGCGACTTAAGTTATCGGGAAACCAATCTTTTCTTGGCAAGCGATATCGACGCAACGGCGCCGCCTTCATTGTAAAGCCTCAGTCTGCCGCGATGAACGGATACAATACGCTTAACAATCATCAGGCCCAATCCATGTGTGGAAAGTCCCTCTTTTTTCCGACGGCTTTGCTTCAAAGTGCCGTCCGGAAACCCCTTCCCGTTGTCCCGTACACATAACAACACTCTGCTGCCCCGCACCGTTCCCGAAACGGTAATCTTACACCCTTGCGGATTATGCACCATGGAGTTGCGAATCAAGTTAAAAATTGCCCTGTATAACAGCTGCTCATTTCCGAGAATCCGGACATTTTCCAAGGACGCATCAATCTGCGGCACCAATTCATAACGTTCATCCGGTCCGCCGTTTACCACATCCGTTAGCACCGAGCGAAGCAAACCTGCCGGTTTGATACGCTGTTTCTCTGTCCTTAGTCCTGCATACTGTAATTTATTTACCAGATTGAAATCCTCCGTCAAATCCCGTATACGCTCCGATTGACGGCAAATCACTCCTACCTCTCGGCGTGCTTCCTCGGACAATTCCGCTTCTTTTTGCAGTTGGGCGGAATATCCCATGATCATTGTCAACGGTGTCCGAATATCATGCGATACCCCCGCAATCCATTCCATTCTCGCCTTTTCATTGCGTTTCGCGACAAAATAATCCCATAACTGTATCAGATAATCAATCCGACCAACCAAATCGGAAAAACCAGAAACAAACTTAAGACAAACTGTTTCTGCGGCATGGATACCGAATACTTCCAGAATGTGTCCTTGGGATACCCAACTACAAGTAGCGTGTCCTCATACTGCCATGTGTTCACAGGATACCCCTGCAAATACCAGCGTGAAAAAGAAGCAACATCCTGATAGGAATAATGTGTCGCAACCTCCTGCGGTCTGCAAAAATCCCAACATACATCTCCGTTCTCATCGATGAGAAGCAAAAAGCATCCCGCTTCTGCCACCGAAATCTGCATTTTGTCACTGAGTTCATACCCTGCATCTGTTACCGAAAGGTTCTTAACCACGGAATCGATATCCACTTTCCGAATAGAGCTATAACCGTAAAATGATACCGGAAGCAGTATCAATACAGACACCAAAAAAGTAAAACATATGGAAAACAACAGTACCAGTATACATTGAATGAATCGTTTCACGCACTCACTCCCTTTCCAATTTGTAACCAAGTCCGCGTACTGTAATCAACCAGCGCGGGTGTGATGCATCTTCCTCTATTTTCTCGCGCAACCTTCGAATATGAACCATCAGCGTATTCTCATAACCGAAGTTCTCTTCTGCCCATATGGCTTCACACAGTGCATCGATGGTAACAATTTTACCTCTGTTCTCCAGTAATTTCTTAAGAATCTGATACTCCTTGGCAGTCAGTGCAACTTCGCCGCCGACATCAATTACCCGTCCGCCCTCCATATCAACCGTCTTTGTTCCCAAAACCGTATGTGTATGCTCCTCTGCCGGATATGCTCTGTTTATGATATTTGTAATTCTGAGTGTCAATTCTTCCGGCAGAAACGGTTTGGTGATGTAATCGTCCGCTCCGAGCCCCAATCCAATCAAGCGATCCACGTCTTCATCTCTGGCAGATAAAAAAAGAATCGGTGCCTGCGTCATCTGCCTAAGAATCCGATATAACTGAAATCCGTTTCCGTCCGGCAACATCACATCCAGTACAATCAAGTGCGGCTTTAATTCTTTGACCGCTCTTTCGGCGCTGTCGCAATTTGATGCCGTATAAAGAGAGGAAAAACCGCATTTTTTAAGATAAACACATTCCATATCCAGAATATCAGTTTCATCATCCACCAAAAGAATTCTGTAATCTTCGTTTCCCATCCGCGCCTCCGTTCCTTGCCTGTTTGTTCTGATTCTAAGTATAGAGCACTTTTTTAGCCCTGCCAATCCCCATGCGCCAAAATTAAACTAAATGTAAGGTAGGCTTCATCTTCTCTTAGGATGTGCTTGTTATGATGTGTCTGTAATCAAAACCGCTCCGGGCAGAAAAACTGCCAGAAAGGATAAAAAATGAATACCCTAATTTCAACGGAAAATCTATGTAAATGTTACGGTAAGTTTGTCAGTGTCAACAATTTGGATCTGTCGGTTCCGGCCGAATGTATCTATGGTTTTTTGGGGCCGAACGGTGCCGGGAAATCAACAACGCTAAAAATGATACTCGGGCTTGCAAAGCCGACCAAAGGAAGCATTTCTCTGTTCGGTGAAACCGTAACAAACAAAAACTTGCTTCCCGCATTACGTAAAACCGGTTCCCTCATTGAATCGCCAAGTTATTATGAACACCTTAGCGGAGAAGAAAACCTTCGTATTGCAGCCGCACTCAAAGAAGTCGATTCAAAACAAATTGCAGAAATCTTGGATATTGTCAAACTGACCGATTTTAAAGACCGTAAAGTAAAGAACTATTCTCTCGGTATGAAACAACGGCTGGGTTTTGCAACGGCTCTGCTCGGCTTCCCGCAACTTTTGATTCTGGACGAACCTACCAACGGCCTTGACCCCGCCGGTATCCAAGAAATGAGAGAATTGATTCTTTCACTTCCCAAACAATTTGGTATGACAATCGTGGTATCTAGTCATTTGCTTTCCGAAATTGATCAAATTGCAAATTATGTCGGCATCATCAATCACGGCAATCTGCTGTTTCAGGGCAGTCTCAACGAACTCCATTCCATGAGTCGAGGAGAATTGTTCCTACGTACCAATCGTAACACGGATGCCGCGCAATTTTTATCTGATTTGCATGTGCCTGTACGAACGCAAAATGATGTTTTGGTACTCCCCGCACTTCCGGATTCAGAAATTGCCCTTTATCTTAAGGGACTCTGGGAAGCGGGTTTTGCGATTTATCGCCTGGAAGGACATGAAAAGTCACTGGAGGATATCTTTTTAACCATAACGGAAGGAGATGTGCATCATGAAAGCGTTTCTTGTTGAAATTCGTAAAAACAAACTGCCGCAGTTATTGTTGCTGACCTTCGGCTTTTCGGCGCTGCTCTTATTCTGGATGTGTGCAAGCTATATGAATGCCAAATCTGAGATGCTTGCGACCGGCTGGGATAACATGCTTGCCGACCTACCCATGCTCTATGTTATCTTCTCTCCGGTATATCTGACGGTTCTGGCCAGCCAGATTGCCGATGTGGAGCACAAAGGGGATGCGTTGAAACTATTGTTTGTCTTACAACCGCGAAAGCAACTCTATCACGGAAAACTGATGCTCGGATTCATGCTCTGTCTGCTGCAAAAGGCAACGGAACTTCTGTTGATGTTACTTGTAGGAAAACTGTTTCATTTCGAAGGGCCTGCGCCCGTCGGCAGATTCTTACTGTACTTTTTATGTTGTTTTTTGGTCTCTGCAGGCGGATATCTGTTGCAGTTGAATCTCTCGCTTCGGTTCAAAAATCAGGCAATTCCGCTTTGTATCGGTATCGGATGCGCACTTGCGGGGTTACTTATGACTTTTTACTCAACGGAATTGACACGACATCTGTATTATTGGACCAATTATCTGACGCTGTCGCTGTCTCTCATGGATTACAATGCTGCAGACAAAACTTATACGTTTATCAAACTTGCATTCAACCCTTGGGGACTCGTTTCCGTCGGTTTGTGGAGCAGTCTTGCTTACGCATGCGGCAGACGTCGGATGCAAAGAAAGGAGTTATGATATGCTGAAAAAATGTTTATATGCGGAACAAATGAAACTAAAAAGAAACCCTGTATGGCTTGCCTTTTTTATACTTCCAATGATTTCTGCCGGTATCGGAACCTTGAATTTTCTCGGCAATCAGGGAATTCTCGATATGTCCTGGTATGACCTTTGGTCACAACACACATTGTTTCTCTGCTTCTTTTTTATGCCAACCCTCATCGGTACTTACTGCGCCTGTCTTTGGCGAAATGAATATCTGCATAACAATATGAATATGGTATTCTCAATGCCCATTCGGCGCAGTACCGTGTACTTGGCCAAGTTGATTACCGTAGCCATGGTAACGCTCATTTCCATTCTTTGGATTCTGTTCCTGTTCTTCGCCTGCGGTAAGATTTCAGGAATCACGGAACCGTTTCCGATGGTTTGTTTCGAATGGGTGGCATGCGGGTTTGTAGGCAGCCTGACCGTCTGCGGTTTACAATTGCTTTTATCATTATTGATACGAAAATTTGCGGTGCCGATCGGCTTGGGATTTGCAGGCGGTATCTTGGGGCTGGTCGCGTTGTCCAAAGGATATGCGATGTATTATCCTTACTCGCTTTTCTCCCTTGGCATACGCGCCAACAACCCCTATATGGAAATCAATATACCTATGTTTTTGCTTTCCTGTTTCCTTTTTACCGTCTCTTTTTATCTAATCGCTGCTTTGATTCTTTCAAAGCGCGACATCAAAAGTTAAGATTCTTACTCGGCGATGGCAGAGATAATCTCCATCGCCTTGAATTTTTTCATCGGTTCCACAACGGATATCAAGGTGGAGCCGAGTACCAACAGAATAATGACGCACACCGGTCCCCACGGAATCGTCCATGCGGTGCCCCAGCGGAACGTAACCATCATTTCAAACAGTTTCTTGTGTAAAAGCAGGCCAATCAAGCTTCCTGCCACAGAACCGAATGCCGCATACGTCACAGCCTCCGAGAGAATCATCCGTTTGACCTGCTTGATACTCATCCCGACCGCTCGCATGACGCCGTACTGTTTCAAGCGTGCGGCAATGCTCATGTTCATACTGTTGATGATATTAAATACCGTAATCAATGCAATGATAGCCAAAAACGCATAGATAAAAAGTGAGAATGAATACACTGCCGCTTTGGCCTGTTCATTGGACAGCCGCGAATCAGAGAAAAAGATGTCACTGTCAAAATGACTACGTATCTCGTTGACTACAGCATCGGTGGCATTTCCCTTTAACTGTACGTCAATGACGGCGTACTTGTCTTCTCCCACAATTCGTTTAAATTCGCTTTCATTCGTAATTATAATCAATTCGTTCTCACCGGCTTTAAACGGTGTCTTCTTTGCAACCGCATTCACTGTGAAATCCTGCACTTCATCACCATATGTCCACATGAGATGATCTCCTGCATGGTATTCCATATTCATGTCATATGCAATCATGACTGTGTTGCTTCCTTCGCTGACCGCATCCATATCGCCTTCTACAAGATATTTCTTCGCCCATTGAAATTGATTTTCTTCATAGGTTAAAAGTGTGACATTAATCACTGTGTTATTCCATTCCGTTTGTCCAACGGCGTACTGTCTTCCGTATACCGCCTTGATGCCATTGACACATTTTAATTCATCGACGATTGACGGGGCGAGTTCATTGCTGCCGCTTGGGTCCATAATTTCCAAATCCGGCGCCCATGCCTCCAACGGTGTGATTGCGTGATTCATAAAATTCACCGCAACACTGAACGATAAAAACAGAACGATGCTGACGGCAAAGGACGCTGTCATCAAAAACAAGTTCTTTTTGTTCGACGTCGCATGATGATAGCCCAAATTATGTTCAATCTTTGCAACCAACTTCCCCGAGCGTCGTTTGGTCGTAATTCCACGATAATCCCGACTTGCCGTAATTGCCGCAAGCGGAGATACTTTTGATGCACGCTTGCACGGTGCCAATGCCGCAAAGAGAACCGTACAAACACCGACCAAGACACCGCCCGCCAAACTGATGGCGCTGAAACTCATCATTGGCATGGTCGAAAAGAACTCATAATTCACAACTTTTAGATAGGCGCATGCGCCCCAATAAGTTACGGTACCAAGTATAACTCCGATGGGAATCGCCAATTTCAGATAGTTCAAACTCTCCAGCAATACATACTTTTTGATCTGAGATTTCGTCGCCCCCAAGCAACGAAGCATTCCGAAAAACTGCGTTCGTTCCGCCACATTGGTATTGAACGTCCCTGAAATCATGAGGATTCCGGCAATCAGAACCAGTATGCCAAGAACAATGGCAACCATGTACAACTGCTTCATATAGGATTCATCACTTTGCGCTGATAACGCAAACAGAACCGTGTTTTCGCTGAGTTCTCCTTCCTGTAATGAGAATTCGGATATCATTCGATCTCTGGTTTGTCCCAAATTCACACGGTCTTTAAACCGTATGTAAAAAGCCGCGCGATAGGTGTCTTCTTCGTACAATTCTGCTGTCAGCGATTTCCCGAAAACCACAACATGCATATCATCTTTTAGCATGAGTGCCGTATTGTTACATAACCCGCTGACCGTAAATGAACGTTCCCCTTGTTCCGGGATTTGAAATGAAATGCTGTCACCGACCCGAATTCCATTGGTATCCGCACTCTTTTTATCGACAATAATCTCGCTATTGTCGGCGGGAAACGCTCCTTCCTCCAAGCGAAAACCGAATTCCTGTAAGATTTCTTCCTCACCGGCAGTTAATTTGTATGAAACTCCCTGATAAGTCCAGTTGTCTAAATCCGGGAATCCAAACATCCATCCGGATGTTTCTATTTTGTTTTCAAATGCGTTCACGATATCATGAATTTTGGACTCTTCGAGATGTTGTAGCGCAACGTGCCAATTTCCGTTTTGTTGAATCTGACGAATCTCCTGTGCTTTGATTTCCATATCCGCCATGCCGAAAATAGCCGTAACAAGGCTGACTGCAATTACAATACAGACGATTGTAATTCTGTTTTTCTTGCGGTGTACCTTCTCGTACTCCTTAATGAGTTGAAGATAGCTTTTCATTTTGCCACCCCCAAATCCATCAATATACCGTCAGATACGCGAATGACACGGTCTGCCGTTGACGCAATCTGCATATTGTGCGTAATCATGAGGATCGTCTGGTCATAGCGTGAGGACATCGCCTTCAACAACGCAATGACTTCCGAACTGTTTTTACTGTCAAGATTTCCGGTCGGCTCGTCCGCAAGAATCAACATCGGTTTGGTCACCAATGCGCGACCGATGGCAACTCTTTGCTGCTGCCCACCTGAAAGTTGATTCGGTAAGTGCTTTCTCCTCTCTGAAAGCCCCAACAAGCGGATGATTTCATCCACATATTCTTTGTCCGGTTTCTTATAATCCAAGAGGAGCGGAAAGATGATATTCTGTTCCACATTCAACTCCGGAACCAAATTGTATGCCTGAAAAACAAAGCCGATATTTCTCCTTCTGAAAATCGTCAATTGCTCTTCTTTGAGTGCGAAGATATCCTTGCCGTCAATCATAACCTTGCCTTGCGTCGGCGTATCAAGCGCACCGATTGCATTTAACAGTGTACTCTTTCCGGAACCGGATTCTCCGACAACCGCGACGAACTCGCCACGTTCCACCGAAAAGCTGACATCCTTTAATGCCTCAACTTTTGTGTCTTTGTCTCCATATGTCTTTGATAAATGTTCTACTTGTAAAATAGCCATATTATACCTTCTTTCTCGTTGATAACGGTTTCATTTGTTTATGATTTTACTCCCGTTATCTTACAATCCCATGAATTCATTCTTACAGTTTCGTAAGAATCCTCATTCGTTTGGGAAATCCAAAGAAAAGGTACTTCCTTCTCCCATCGTACTCTCAACCATAACAGTTCCGCCGTGTGCTTCCATGATTGCTTTGACAAGTGCAAGTCCCAAACCGACACCCTGCGTGCTTTTTGAAAACCGACTTCGATAAAATCGTTTAAAAATATGATGGATATCTTCGGGATGAATTCCGCTGCCGTTATCCTTCACGGAAATTCTCAAAAACACAGGTGTCTTAACATACGATACTTCCACCGTATCTCCGTGCTCCATATGATCCAATGCATTTTGAATCAGATTTCTGACGCATTCCGCCGTCCAATTCCAATCTGCATGCACAATCACATCCACACCTTGCCGTTCTCCATTTCCCTGATTTGTATTCAATATAACCTTTTTAGATTCTGCTTCTGCAACAGTCATGAATTCTTCACAAATTTCATCTAAAAATGGCTCAACTTCAAACATACGCTTTTCCAACACAATGGTCCCCGCATCCAGTTTCGTAATTTTTAGCAGGTTCTGTATGAGACACTCCATCCTGTCCAATGACTTCTCGGTCTTCTTCGTGAAATTGCGAACAGTCTCTGGTCGCTCACTTTCACCCGCCATAATTTCGTTGTACATACGAATCGCCGCAATCGGCGTTTTGAGCTGATGTGAAATGTCGGAAATTGTAGTTTTTAAGAACTCTTTTGACTCCTTCTCGGCTTCCAAATGCGTATGTAGGGAAAGTGACATATGATTGATTTCCTCAAAGAACTTGGCCATTGCGCCTTCTTCGTAACTCAAGAGCCTCACTGTACTGTCTCCGTTCATAAATCGATTAACGCATTTTGTTGCTTCCTCCAATCTCCGCTCCTGTTGACGTAAAAACAAAATGACCGTACTGAGGCTAAAAATAAACGCAACCACAATCACGGTCTCAATCGCACATATACCAAGCGGTTTCAATCCCAACACATTTCCAAGCGGAATCATGGCAATGCCTGCACAAAGAAACAACAGTATCTGCATTCCCATCAGGCGCTCTGCCCTTTTTTCATGAATTCCAAACATACGCTTCCTCCCAATATTGATACAACTTCCTATCCGAGACAACTGTCAAAAAGTCGTTTTGTCAATACACTTGTAGCCAATCCCGCGGACGGTTTGTATACACGATGGATTGGCAGGATCCATTTCTATCTTGTTTCGTAGTCTTTTTACATAAACACTTAAGGTGTTGTCGTCCACAAAATCACCACCGTCATCCCACAGCCGATTCAACAATACCTCTCGCGAGAGTACCATATTCCGATTCTGTAAGAAAAACAAGAGTAGTCGAAACTCGGCGGCGGTCAATTCGACTTCCTTACCGTTCACGGTGGTTTTGCCGGACAGCAGATTCATCCGAATTGCACCACAATTTAAAGTTGATTCGGAAGTTCCTCCGACGGTGTTTTGACTTCTCCGTAAGATTGCTTTGATTCTTGACAATAACTCATTGAGTTTAAAGGGCTTCGTAATGTAGTCGTCACCACCCATATCAAGCCCCATAACAACGTGTACTTCCTCATCGGATGCCGTTAGAAAAACAACCGGTACATTGGAAGTTCTTCTGACAAATTTCAAAACGTCAAATCCACTGCCATCCGGAAGTGTTAAGTCCAGAAGCAACATATCAAATGTTTGTGTCGCAAATGCATGCAATGCCTCCTGCACCGTGCGCGACACCGTAACAACGAATCCCTCTTTCATCAGAGCGTATTCCAATCCCTCCACCAAACCGATATCGTCTTCCAAAAGCAGAATTGTTGTTTTTTCTCCCATCGCAACCTCCCGTTTCATTGTTATTATGAAAAGACGCACTCTTCTTGGGAGTGCGCCTTTCTGCGTGCGGTATGACCAAAACGTCATCCGCGTATATACATGTATCACATCAACCGCAGTAACACGCTTACTCGGTTAAACTGTATGTTTCGTTAAGCAACCAAATATCCTCGCTCTCCGAAATAAACTCAATGGATAGAAAATGTGTCATACCATCTTCTCCGTCAAACAACCACATTACGAGGAATGTATCGTCCGCCGGATAATAGGTATATACCTGATATGCCTCATAATCGCCAAGCATAACCATGGCTCCTTCGGCATCTACGCAGTCGGCATCCTCTTCCTGAAGTGAATAGAGCATCAGACTCGCCATCAGTTCCGCATCACCGCCTGATATCGAGTCAAATACTTCCATCGTGACAATATCTGTCATATTGTCCGGATCGAAAAACTGAATCATTGTATCGGACTCACTTTCATCATAGGTATAGGTTTCGTAGTGACTCGGAACATCAATAAAGCCTACAGTCGCATTCCCAACACGCTTGGTATCCTGTTGTACCGTTCCCGGAGTTCCGCCTCCGCCGGCATCCTCGGAAAACGGCTCCTCGGAAAAGGCTTCTTCTGAAAAAGGATCTTCGGAATCTGAGGTTTCCGGTTCTTCCGATTCCGATTCTTCCGATTCAGAGTCCGCAACCTCGGGTTCTTCGGATATTTCTTCTTCCGGTAACTCATAATAAGAATCACATTCACAAAAATCCAATGACTTTACAATGTAATCCGTCTGCTCTTTGGTAAAATACTTGTCGCTTCCCACAAATAGTAAATATGCATGCGTTCCGTCAGAGAGATACGCAATTCTGCCCGGCAATTTCACATCGTCATAAATACAGGAACAATTAAAAACAGATTTGATCTTCCCGTTGACATCTGCTGTTGCATAATTGGAACTGTCGACGGTAATGTACAAGCCACTTTTATCTTCAATCTGATTCGCCATCGTATCCTTATCTTTATCATAGACGGTTACAGGCACTTCTTCACAGTGAATGACCCATTGATCCGGGGCGTAAAACCATAAATAAGCCTCCGTGTCCTCTTCTCCGTACATGCCTTCCTGCACGGTATCGCTCGCATCAATCACATCATCCGGTACTTCATATACAACACCCGGAAAATGAATCTTAGTATATCCGCTTGACGAAGATGTATTGTACAATGCGCTTTGCGTACAACCGCACAACGTCAACACCATGGATATGCACAATATCATCATTACAATTTTACTTCCCCTTTTGGTTTGATGTTTCATTTGAATCCTCCGTTGTTTTCTCTAAATATTTTAACTACATATGTCAATTATGTACTCCAAAACTGATTTTCAAGTTGAATGGTAGCACAAAACGTGCAGTTTGTAAACGATATCTTCATATTTGTTCTACGTTTTTAGTCCTTTTAGAAATTGCAGCGAACGCTCCTGTGCTTTCAAAGACGATGTTTCAATCAGAACGGTCGCTTTCGGAAAATATGATTCTTTATAGTTAAAAAACATATCCCAATCAATGATGCCGTCTCCGAGCGCAAGATGAAGATCTTCAACACCATCATTATCGTTGATATGCACATGCCGGATATAAGGCGCCAATGTGTGAACCCATTCCTCCAACGGTGTCGATGACAGAAATGCATGCGCATAATCAAGGCAAATCCCAAAGTTCGGAGTATGTTCCATGCGCTTCGCTAATTTCATCAAATCGTCCGGGGTTTTGTCAAACATATTCTCCATATAGATATTTATATCCGGATATCTTATTGATAACTCGCTAAGATATGATACATTTGTCTCTAACCAATTGCACCGATAACTCTCCGATGTCAAAAAGGGATTCAGATTGGTATGAAATATCACTGCTTTGACACCCAATCGCTTTGCAATTTCCATGCTTTCCGACATTCTTTGCTCGGAAATGCGCCGAATTTCCTTATCTTCACTGTGAATCGTAACATCAAAAAAGGCTCCGTGCATGGTTGTATATGCAGGCAATTTCACATTCCGATACAATTGTAACACTGCCTCCGTCCCCACTGTATCGGAGAGTATATTCGGATGAAAAAAATCATTGTATTCAAAGCCAAGTCCGTATGTTTGTGCCAGCTTAAGGCTTTCTGTAAGACGGTCTTTCTCCGGAATGATTAAATAATCAGTCATTTGCAATTGCTTCCTTTCCTTCCACGCCCACAAGTGAATAAACAAAGACTCCCTGCGACTTTCCTTTCATCGGAATCTCTCCGACTTCCTCCACGGTGACTCGTTCTTTTACTTGATTATAAACGGCCTCACTGATGAGAACCTGACCACGTTTGGCATTGGCTTCCAGCCTTGCCGCTGTATTGACCGTATCACCGATTGCGGTATAGTCCATTCGGAAGTCGCAACCGATGTTACCAACAACCGCCTCTCCGCAATTGACACCGACACCAAAAGCCACGCTTCTGCCGAATCGTTTCTTGCAACTTTCTTCCAGTTCCTTTGCACCGGCACAGATATCCCAAGCGGCACATACGGCGCGGAACACATAGTCATCCAAATCAAACGGCGCGTTGAAAACCGCCATCGTTGCGTCTCCGATAAATTTATCCAGTGTTCCCTGATTGCGGAATATGGAATTCGTCGTTAAGTTCAGGTACTCATTCAAGATTTCAACCACTTGCTCCGGCTGAAGACTTTCGGATAACGGCGTAAAACCTCTGATATCCACAAACAAAACCGCAATATTACGGTTTTCGCCGCCAAGTTTGATCTGATATTTTCCTGTCCTCATAATATCGTCAACCACCTGAGGCGCAACATATTTTCGGAATGCATTGGCAATCTTATGTTTCTCAATTCGTTCTCGCATATAGCCGCCGACCAATGCAACCAGATAGGCGACAAATATACCAAACATTCCATAAAAGAGCGGAATCATCACATTCCCGCGCGTATAGAGCAACGTTCCGACGATAACATAAATCACTTCACTACACAAAAATGCAACCGTTCCCCAACGAATATGCATCTTCTTAAAAATACAATACAGTGCTACCACAACAATCGTTACAATTGACGCTGCCAAGGTACGATTGAGCGGAACAGGCGCATGACCTTCCAGCAGAGACTGAATCATGTTCGCATGAATTTCGACTCCATACATCTGATTGGAGCTGTTCGGTACCGAGAACTGATCTTGCAAGCCGTTTGCATATGCGCCAACCAATACGATACAATCCGTGAACACACGGGAATCCATCTGTTGGTTCAACAATTTGATAAGAGAAATGTTCTCATATTCATAAGGTTTGCTCGCGTAATAAAGCCACTGTTGTCCGTTGGCATCAACCGCCGGCACCTGTATGGGTTGACCTGTCTTTTCACAATATGTTTGGTATACCAGATAGGAAAATCCTTGGTACGTTTCCGTTGTCCCATCTTCAGTTTCTCTTGTCAATTCAGGAATCAGCGAACGAATAATACCATCCGTATCAGCTGTAACATTTGCATACCCACTCTTTGTCACCTGAGCACAAAACGGTAGTTCCACTTGAGAAATGTAAAAAGGATTCAACCTTGCCTTCCCCTGTGCGTCACGAACATAGACCGTGTCATAGACAAGATGTGATGCCAAGACAACATTGTCACGTTGACGCAATGTCTCTGTCAGTGCCCTATCCCCTTCTTCATCCATCTCGCCCATGAACATAATATCGAACCCGACAACCGCCGGATAATCACCGAGAATCTCAAGAATTTCCGCATAAGTTTCACGCGACCATGTTCCGAACGGTCCCAATTCCTGCAGTGTCTCTTCGTCAATTGCAATAATCTTGATTGTACTGTCTACCGCACGCGGTTGTTGATATATCTTGTCCTTCATTAAAGAGTCCAACGAATAAAAAATGTCGGAATAACAACAGATGAATGACAATATGGCTACCAATAGTATTTCTGCTCCAAAGATAAGTTTTTCTTTCATGTCGCCTCTCGTTCTATGTATGTCGTTCATTTTTAGTGTTGGTATTTTCATATTCAATACTAACATATTTCGTTTGAATTGTCATCTCAATCATGGTGGCTTACATGACGCCTAATCCATATTTTCAGACAGCAAAACGAGGAAAAATCATATAATTTCTATATGCAATCATTTCAAACTGTGTTACACTAATAAAGTAGGTGATAAGTGATTGATTCGATTTTACATTGAAAGGGGAGGTTCTATGGGAGCAAATCATAAATATCTTTCGTCTGAGGAATTGTTGGAACAAATTTTTTACTATATGCAACGTTTATTTGAGGAAAAAGAGTTGTCTTCCACGCTTTTACTTTTAACCGATCTCGGACGTACACTTGCGAATTCGGATCGTGCAAGTTTTTGGTTTTGGGATAAGAGAAATCATCAGATTTGGACGCTGGCTGCGCTTGATATCGGCAAAATCACAGTACCCGATGACACGGGGCTGATTGGTTCTGCCATTCGTAACAACGAAATTCTGATTGTCAACGACCCTTACAATGATGCCCGTTTTAACAGTGATGTCGACAAGAAATCCGGATACATAA
>CAYMCV010000018.1:26137-29436 GCA_964389005.1 uncultured Lachnospiraceae bacterium
CCCGTTACCAATGCGGATGGTGTTGTTATCGGTGCATATCAGGCAATCAACAAATTGGGGGAGAACGGTGATTCCGTTTCATTTACAGATGAAGATGTCAGAAGATTGTCGCTGGCAACCGCTTTCTGCGGTCGTACATTGGAGACTTACCTTTTATACAATGAGGCTTTGGAAGACCAGTTGACCGGCTTGATGAATCGTCGCGGTTTGCATCGTTACTACACCAAACAGATTATGCCGCTTCCGGAATCCAAGAAATCCTCTCTGATTATTTGCGATATCGATCATTTCAAGAGAGTCAATGATACATGGGGACATAATGCAGGGGATGCAATTTTGAAACATATCGCAAAGTTATTTAGCGAACTTGCCGGAATTGATGACGGTGTCTTCCGTTGGGGCGGAGAAGAATTTATCTTTCTGTTACCCGGCAAAGATTTGGCACAGGCCGCAACTTTTGCGGAACATGTAAGGCAAACTGTAGAGGCAAGTATCTGTCGATTTGAGAGTTTGGAACTTCAGGTAACGATGAGTTTCGGTGTTTGTGAAATATCGCCGACGCTTTCCACTGAAGATAATGTAAAAGTTGCCGACTCCCGTTTATATTACGCGAAAGAACATGGGCGCAATTGCGTAATTACTGAAACAAAGTAATATGAGCCTAGTCATGGCTAATTAACAATAATACTGGTTCATTTTCGGTGATTGTATGAAATTGACACAACTGTCACCTGCTAAATGGGGTACAAATGAAGATTTTTCATTTTTGTGTCCCATTTTTCATTTTATGTAAACCGGCCAATTTAGAAAAAAGCTCTCCGATGGGGTACAGATAATGATATTTTCACTTTGTGTCCCATTACACAAGTTATGTCAACCGCTTGAATCATATATGAACAATTAGTATGGGGTACAGAAAGCAAATATGCTATTCTGTACCCCATCTTTACGAAGATCAAATACTTATGTAAACCGTTTTGCCTAGTTCAATTGCTCTGCAATACTTATAGTGACAAATATCCCATGTCTTACGCAGTACTCTCTACTCCTTCTAATGATAAAAATACGATGATTCTCCGTCTTACACAATACTCTATTCCTTCTAATGACAAAAATACGATGATTCTCTGTCTTACACAATACTCTATTCCTTCTAATGACAAGAATACGATGATTCTCCGTCTTACACAGTACTCTATTCCTTCTAATGATAAAAAATATGATGATTCTGTCTTACACAGTACTCTATTCCTACTAATGATAATCGCAATGCTCTCTATTCCCTGTATTAGCCATCATGCCAATGCAAATAGTAACACCGATTACTCATGAATCGTACTTTTGCAGGGCGTGAAGCAGGTTGATTGGATGTCGCACGTATACTGCGTTTGTAGGCGTTTGCTCTCTTAGCGTGAGGCAAGATTGATTGGACATGATGTCTTATCGCCATCCCGAACGACTTCTACGAGTTGTTCTCCTTGATATCGCAATTTGAGATTAAACTGAGCTACGCCTTCGAGCATCATCTTGAGGAAGATTCTATCTCCTTCCCACAACTTTAAATCCATGAGTTCTTCCTTGGGAATCCATTTTAAATCACCCTCTTCGCAATCCGTTAACGTACCGGACACTTCATCCGCCGAGAAAAGAAACATTTGCTCGTTCTCCCACACATCGGAAATAAATGTCATAACACCATGGAAGTGAAAGTTGTGAACCGTAAGTCCGGTTTCCTCTCTGACTTCACGCAACATACACTCCTCCGGGCTCTCGTTCTCTTCAAAATGTCCGCCGATGCCAAGCCACTTTCCTTCGTTCGGATCGTTTTGTTTCTTGGTCCGATGAATCATCAGATAACATCCGTTCTGTTCGATATAGCAAAGCGTCGTTAATTGCATGTCCGTTCTCCTGTCTGAAGTTATTTCTTGAAATACGAAACAACAGTATACGGTGATTCATGAAAGCACACGTTTGATTTCCGTTCCATTTATTCTACTGTTACAACTTTTGCCAAATTTCTTGGCTTATCAACATCATATCCTTTATCCGATGACACGTAATATGCAAACAATTGCAATGCAACCGCTGCCGGAAACGTCATCAATTCATCCGGCAATTCAGGCAATATGATGACTCTGTAATCGGTCGTCAATTGACCGGCATTCGATTCGGTCGTCATTACCACAATATCTGCGCCTCTGGAATGAATCTCTCTGATATTTGAGAACACTTTGCTCATAAGCGCCTCCTGCGTCATCAGCGCAACGACCGGCGTCCCCTCCGTAATCAATGCAATCGGACCGTGTTTCAACTCACCGGCAGCATATGCCTCCGAATGAATATAGGACACTTCTTTTAACTTTAACGAGCCCTCCATCAATGTTACATAATCCAAGCCACGTCCAATCATGAATAAATCAGAGGCTTCCAAAACGCGTCCTGCTGTTCGATGAATCTTCTCCCGCATAACCAGTACATTCTCAATTGCCTCCGGTACGGTTTTTAAATCTTTGACAAATGTAAGAGCCTGTTGCGTCGACACCGCTCCTCGAACCATAGCCAATTGTATCGTAAAAAGATACAGTACCGCCAACTGTGTTGTATATGCTTTGGTGCTTGCGACCGCAATCTCCGGTCCCGCTTCTGTAAACAAACAGTCATCCGCTTCTCTGGAAATCGCAGAACCTCTGACATTCAGAATTGCAAGACACCGCCCGCCGTGCTTTTTGGCAAGTTTGAGTGCTTCCAAGGTATCAATCGTCTCACCGGACTGCGAAATTGCTATGACGAGTGTCTTCTCATCTATGGTTGTGTCCCCATAGAGAAATTCCGAAGCCATTTCGACAGAAACATTCATATGCAAATATCGCTTCATCATTGTCTGCCCGACCATTCCCGCATGCATTGCGGTTCCGCACGCAATCACACAAATCTGATTGCAACTTCGATAAAAATCATCTGTAATGTGTTCTGTGTGCAAAAATGGCAAACCATCCTTGGTATTTCGCACCAAAGTTTCACGTACCACCTGCGGTTGTTCCATAATTTCTTTTTCCATAAAAAACGGATACGCACCTCTTCCTGCCGAACCGACCTCCCATTGAACCGCTTCGTACTCCGGCGTCAATTCGCTTCCATCCGGTGCAATAACCGTAATTTGCTGCCGCTCCATTTGCAGAATGTGATACTCCGGTAACACAAAATAGCGATTCGTGTATCGGCTCAAATATGCCGGGTCGGATGCAAGCAAAGTGCCTTGTTCGCAAACAGAAGCAACAATCGGGCTCACATTTCGAACG
>CAYMCV010000019.1:0-28380 GCA_964389005.1 uncultured Lachnospiraceae bacterium
TTCTCTCGGCGGTGCGTCGGCTGTTGACATTGGACGTAATCGTGATGATGTGGATGCTGTCATCGATTTGGACGGAACCATGGGTGGTGAACAACTCGGCTTCTCAGACGAGACATATGTCTTCGAAGGAAAAACATACCCGCTTCCGATTTTTAACGAAGAACCGTATCCGGTTGCATTGCTGTCATTTGATAATCAGGAACATCATGATTCTTCACTTACGCTGGGTGATTACTATGTCAACAATATTGTTATGAACAACGGCGTGGATACCTATCGCACATATATTGCGGGCTCCGGTCACATGAATTATACGGATTTACCGTTACTTTCACCGGTACTCGCATCCAACTTGGGAACCGGCCCGGTTGATTCGAAGCAATGTGTACTTACAATGAATGAAATTATTCTGCAGTTTATGGACTGCTATCTGAAACAAGAAGGGACATTTACGGTACAGGAAGGCTATGAAGTACAATGATTTAGAGATAAAAATCAAAAAAATTGATATAAGCGAGCAGGAGCTGGTTGAAATCCATTGCCACGCCGTCGACAGTCGCGTACGAGATATCGTTACATTTGTCAAATCCAGACAGGGTCAACTTTCGGCCGGCCTGGACGGCAAACAGTATGAAGTGCCGATTACGGAAGTCTACTATATTGAAGCTGTGGACAACAAGGTTTTCATTTATTGTGCGAAGCAGGTGTATGAAACAAAGCAAAAATTATACGAACTGGAGGAAATTCTGGTTCAGAAACGATTTCTTCGCATATCCAAATCCATCCTGTTGAATTTAATGAAGGTGCAGGCATTGAAGCCGGCTTTGAACGGAAGATTCAGTGCGATTCTGCCGGGTGGCGAAGAAATCATTATTTCAAGGAAATACGTGTCCAATCTCAAAAAGACATTGAAGGGAGAGGCGGAGTAATGCATGGAAAAGAGTTTTTCAGAACAATTTTTATGAGCTTCTTTATCGTTGTGACGCTGGTAGACATTGCAATGTTTGTGATGGGAAGTGCACTCCTGCCGGATATGAAATTTGGGTACGAGGCATTTTTATCACCAATCATATATGCAGCATGCAGTATGATTCCGTTCGTGGTGATGTATTCCAAGAAAGAATTGTCGCGTAAGCAGATGTTGGTTCGATATGCGCTGCAGTTACTGTCGTTGGAAGTGTTGTTGACATTATTGGCATTCGGCGGCGAAAGTTTGAAACGAGAGCAGCCTTTGATTATTGTTACGTTTTGTATTGCTGTCTTTGTGGTTTATGTACTTGTGCATCTGGTGCTTTGGTTGTTGGATTTAAAAGCTGCGCAAAGGATGACGGAGGATTTACATGTCTATCAGAGTCGTGCCGAGGAGTGAAAATGAGCGAAGAAGTGATTCGTGAATTGATTAATGAAACGACATATCGGGATACAGAAGCCGGATGTCGATTATGTCCGAGAAACTGCGGCGTGAGTCGTCAAGGCGGTCAGAAGGGATTCTGCGGGGAGACGACGGCAGTACGGATTGCAAGAGTATCGTTACATGCATGGGAGGAACCATGCATTTCGGGAGAACACGGGTCGGGAACCGTGTTCTTTTCGGGTTGTAATCTCAAATGTATTTTTTGCCAAAATCGTAAGATTGCGCTTGGCGATTGTGGCACAAATGTAAGCGAAGATGAATTGGCGGAGATTTTTTTGAAGTTACAGAAGCAGGGTGCGCACAATATCAATTTGGTAACGCCGACACCGTTTATACGACAGATTGCACAAGCATTAAAAAGCGCCAAAAACAAAGGGCTTTCATTGCCGGTGGTTTATAACACGTCTGCCTATGAACATGCGGAAAGTCTCAAAATGCTGGAAGGACTGATTGATATCTATCTGCCGGACATGAAGTATATGGATGCAAAGAAAGCACAGGACTATGCCAATGCGGCAGATTATCCGGAGGTTGCAAAAACGGCGATTGCAGAGATGGTAAGGCAGGTGCCAAAGTGCGTGATTGATTGCGAAAGCGGGTTGATGCAAAAAGGTGTGGTGGTTCGACATATGGTATTGCCACTCGGCGTTAAAAATGCCAAAGACGTGTTGCAATACTTGTTTACAACTTATGGGAATCGTATTTGTTACAGTATCATGAATCAATATACGCCGATTGGCACTTTCGAGCAATATCCGGAACTGAATCGGAAGGTGACGAAGCGTGAGTACGATAAAGTTACGGATTATGCAATTTCTCTGGGGATAGAAAACGCCTATGTTCAAGAGGGGGAGACGGCAAGCGAGAGTTTTATTCCCGAATTCGGAGACATTGATATGGTTAAAATCGAACGCACATAACATATGACAGCACTGTCACAAAAATGGCAATCTGATTGCGTTGCAATTCGACGTTGATAGTGCTAAAATTAAATTGGTTAAGTTGGGTAACGGCTTAACCTATTTGTATCATCATGAGCAGCGCAATTACTTATGCCGCATACAACGCGGATTATGAGCGTATATCTATTGATGAGGTGGGGAAATGGGGAAACGTAATACAAAAGGTGAATATTTCAATGTTTTTAAATCAAAGTTTATCAGATCGATAGGATTACAGGTGATTTGTATCTTCCTGATTGTTATTATTTTGGTTATTGCGCTTGTTTTTTTCTCGTTTACTTCGGAAATCAACAATCGAATTATTGGTGAGAAAGAGAAACAACTTGCGGTAATCGAAGAAAACATATCTACAAGAATGGAAGAAGTTGCCAGTATTTCATACAATATCGGAGATGATAAGCTTTTTTATTACGGAGAAATGACCGATACAGAATACTCCGGTTATGAAATAGCAAGCACACTTGAGCGGTATTTGGTCGGAAATGAATTCATTGATTATTTGGCTTACTATAAACTCTCTGAGCCGGATACAATCTATACAGCCAAGGGGGAATTGGGTTTCAAAGATTTTTGGATTGCTTATTTCGGAGTCGATGAAGAGCAAACCGATGCCTATATTGATATGATTCAGTCCTGTAAAGAAATACATGTTGATATGGTGTCGTCCGAGAAGGGTCAAGGCTTGTATATGACATATACGTACCCGCTTCCGCCACTTTCACAAACACCGCAGGCGTTTGTACTCATGTTGATTTCCATCCAAGATATCGAACCTTTGTTGAGTTCCCAATTCAATAACTGTCATGGAAAAATATCCATATTCGATCAACAGGGAAGAGAAATCTATAGTTATTCAAATGCCGAAGAAGAGCTTCCCATTACGATTACTATGCAAAATGGTGAGAAGTATACTTCAAAAGAAGGTAATAAGTATGTTGTACAACAGCGGATTTCGGACAGTAACGGATGGACATATGTCTCATTTATCGGACTGGATGATATTATGTCCGAGTCTGCCAATCAACAATTGCTGTTTATTTTACTTTTATTGGCGGTTATGTTTATCGCGCTTTCAATTACACTCGTATCCATCATCAATCAATTTAAACCCATAAGTAATCTTGCCTTGTCTTTTACGAGAAAAGGCGATGATAATCTGAATAAGAAAACCATTGATGAGAATAGTTTGCTTTCAGATACGATTGCATCACTGAAAGATGACAGTGAGCAAAAAACCAAGTTCGAGACGGCATATTACGAGGCTGAAGCAGCCAACAAGGCGAAATCTGCATTCCTTTCCAATATGAGCCATGATATTAGGACTCCAATGAATGCAATTGTCGGTATGACAGAAATTGCAGGCAAGAATCTGAACGACCCGGAACATCTGAAGGCTTGCTTACAGAATATCAAGATATCTTCGCGATATCTGTTGGATATCATCAATAATGTATTGGATATGAGCCGAATAGAATCCGGGGAATTTACGTTATCGAATGATGTGGTTGAACTACCGAAACTGATATACGATATGATGGATATTTTAAATCACAGTATTGATGTAAAAAGTCAGAACATACACGTGGAGGTTCATGATGTAACACATGAGAAGATTATGGGAGACGGCGTTCGGTTAACCCAGATTTTTATGAATATTCTTACAAATTCCGTTAAATTTACGCAAAACGGAGGAAACATTTGCCTCAAAATCAGTGAAGAACCCTCTGATAATGAGGATTACGGAAACTATACATTTGTCTTTTCGGATAACGGAATCGGAATGTCGGAGGAATTTGTACGCAAGGTATTCGAAACATTTACGCGAGAGGAAACCGGCAACAGTTCCAAGATTGAAGGTACGGGACTCGGCATGGCGATTACAAAGAATTTCGTTGAATTGATGGGCGGAACCATCCGGTGTGAGAGTAAACCAAACATTGGAACCACGTTTACGATATCATTACGAATGCAATATGCTGATGAAGGTATTAAGATTACGAATCAGCAATACAGAGATAAATCCATATTGTTAATCGGAACGGACGAAAGCACATGCGAGAATCAAATGATGCTGTTTCGCTCGCTTGGTGTGAGAATTCGACATGCCGTAAATGTGCAGGATGCGATTGTATTGGCACAAAAAGCATTATGGGATAAAAATCCTTATGAGTTTGTGATTATCAACCAGGAGGATAATGATAGAGATGGTATAGCAACGGCATTAACGATGATGAAGGAGACAGATGTCGCTATGTCATATATTCTTGCGGCGAGAGATATTTTATCTGTCGAGAAATCGGATGCAGTCGATGCGGGAATCTCCGCATTTGTGCAGACACCATTGTTCAAGAGTACGGCAATCGGTATTATGGACAGAACGATTCGACGTCAGGACAAATTTGATTCGGAGGATGTCGTTAATCTGGAAGGCAAGAGAATTCTGCTGGTTGAGGACAATGCGATTAACAGAATGATTGCAAAAGAATTAATGCAGGCGACTCAAGCCGAGATTGTTGAGGCTGTGAACGGAAAGGAAGCCGTGGATGCATTCAAGTCACATGAGGCATGGTATTTTGACGTGATTATGATGGACGTACAGATGCCGATTATGAACGGATATGAGGCGACAATGGCAATCCGTTCCATCCAACGCGAGGACGCTGGTCAGATACCGATATATGCAATGACGGCCAACACCTTCGATGAAGATGTCAGACAGGTCAAAGAAGCCGGCATGAACGGACATTTGGGCAAACCTTATGTATCCATTGAGTTGTATAAACTGTTACAACAGGCTGTCAATCGATAAATAAGAACCCGAGATGCTATGCAAAGTGTCTCGGGTTTTTTATATGAAAAATTGCTTTTCATGAGATAAAATCAATTGTAAACGGAGGCCTTGGTTGATATAATCAATATGGGTGCGTAATCGAGTGAGGGAATATGAAAAGAAGAAGGTAAAGGGGTCATGGAGAAGAACAGGGAGGATACAAGACAACAAAGCAACTTGCAAACAATGGCAGAATTTTTACATTTTATCAGGGAAACCTATCAGGATGAATGTGCTGTCAGTTTTCGCGATCGTGGGAACGGTGACATTGCTGTGGAAAAGACGTATCGGGATTTGTTTATGATTACCGCACAGGCAGCAATGGAAGTGAATGAGGTATATCAGAGGAATCAACGCTCCGACAAGCGTCTGCGCGTTGCGTTTATGGGAAAAGTCTCTTATGATTATTTGGCAGCATATTTGGCAGTGGTTGCGAGCGGTAATACGGCGATTCTGTTGGACTGTATGCTTCCTGTATCGGATTTGGTGTATCAGACAACGCATTCCGATGCGGATATACTTTTTTATGATAAGGCAAACGTTGAGAAAGCAGAATATTTGGTGAAATCATTGGCGACGCCAATGACTGTTGCTTCGTTGGAGGAATTGTACAATCTGGCAAAAAAACGCACGGATTTCATGGACTGGTCCGACCCGCAGACAACGGCACATGTGAAGCCCACGGATGTCTGCACAATTCTGTATACCTCCGGTACCACAGGCCAAAGTAAGGCGGTCATGCTGACGCATAGAAATTTATTGGCGGAATTGGAGAGTGTGTATTTGACCGAAGAAATACAACCGGAAGATATTATGTTGAGTGTGTTGCCGATTCATCACATTTTTGCATTGGCGGTTGTGAACTTATCAACGTTGCGATGCGGTGCCATGCTTGTCATCGGGGAGAACATTACAGGGGTATTGGAAGATATGAAATTTTTCCGTCCAACGTTGTTTTGCGGTGTTCCGATGATGTTTGACGCGATTGTCCGCAAAATCAATGAGGGCATTCAGCAAAAAGGAAAGAGTGCTTCCGTCAAGGCGGCAATCACATTTTTGAATGCAACGAGAGCCGGGATTGAACCAAGACGTAAGGCATTTCGAGAAATCATTGAACAATTCGGAGGTAATTTACGTCAGTTTTACTGCGGCGGTGCAAAGGTCGATCCCAAAACAGTGCGAGAACTGCAGGCGTTGGGGTTTATTTTTAACATCGGATACGGTATTTCGGAGTGCGCAGGATGTATTGCAAACGGACGGGATCCGGAAGGTTTCATTATGGAAATGCCCGGAATTAAGATTCGTATAAACAACGGTGAAATCGAAGTCAACGGTGATTGCGTTTTTGCCGGTTATTACAAAGATGATGATGCGACGGCGGAAGCATTTACGCCGGATGGATGGTACAGGACCGGAGACCTCGGTACCATGCGCGCGGACGGACATTTTGAAATCACCGGTCGCGTGAAGAATCTCATCATCCTATCAAACGGTGAAAATGTATCTTCCGAAAAGATTGAAGGAGAATTATCGACAATATCCGGAATCAAAGAACTTATGGTTTTTGAGAATCAGGGTAGACTTGCTGTGGAGATTTATGCTGAGAATTCCGAGACGGTCAGAGATACCATTCGTAAAAGAATTGCGAAGTACAATGAATCGCGCCCGTCTTATCTTAAGTTGATTGATGTATTGTTTCGCGAGGATGAGTTCGAGAAAACAACAACGAAAAAAATCAAACGCGCGTCGGTGACCGACCGAGTCAAAACAAAGGGACAAGACAAAAAAACCTTGCCGATGACCACCATTCAGAAACAGTTGTGTGAGCAATTCGGCAGAATTACCGGAATGAAAGACTTTGGTTTGCAGGATCATTTCTTTTTATCCGGCGGCGACAGCATCGGGGCATTGGAAGCGGCTGCCGTACAATACGATGGTTTCTCGTTTTCTGTCCAAGAATTGTATGAACATCCGACGGTGGCAGAACTTGCAAAGTACATTACCGGTAAAAAAGAACAGAATCTGCGAAGGAACAGCATTATCAACCAACGGATTATGGAGCAGCAGCGCTCCGGCGGCGGATATGTGCGACCGCGGAGAATTCTGCTCACCGGGGCAAACGGCTATCTCGGCGCGCATATTTTGGCCGAACTTCAGAAACGCGAAGTTCATATTTGCTGTCTGATTCGTAATCCCGAGAAATTACGCAAAAGTTATATGTATTACTTTAATCGTGAAATCCCGAAAGAAATCGAAATTGTAACCGGTTATATATCTGCCAAGAATCTCGGATTGAAAGAAGACGTGTATCGGATGCTGGTGCAGAAGACCGATGCGGTCATTCATGTTGCAGCCAAGGTAAAGCATGCCGGTAGTTACGATGAGTTTGAACATATTAATGTAAACGGAACGCAAAACATCATTGAATTCTGCAAAGAGGCAGATGCGGTATTGCATCATACATCAACAGTGAGCGTTCACGGGTCCGGCGTAACCGGCTATGACGATTGTAAGAATGAAGACGGAGAAGAACTCGTATTTACGGAAAAAGTTCTCGATATCGGTCAGAAGTATGAAGACAACGTATATATTCACTCCAAGTACGAAGCGGAGGAGGCCGTAATTCTGGCTAGAGATTCGGGTGTCAGAGCCAACATCTATCGTATCGGGAATCTGACATGGCGTTTTCGTGACGGCAAATTCCAACTGAATGCGGAGGATAACGGCTTTATGTCCAGAATTCGCGCAATTCGAAAACTGCGTGCCGTGTCGGATGAGATAAATGCATTTCCGATGGATTTGACACCTGTGGATGAGTGTGCCGCCGCTTATGTCGCATTGGTTTTTAATGGTGAATGCGGTAAAATTTACCATTTATATCATCCCGAACTTTTTACGGCGGAAGCATTATTACACAAATTGCACGTTCGATTTAAACATATGGAATCATGGGAATTGCGCAGTATGATTTCAGAGCAATGCAAAGACAAAGATATTGCGGTGATTCTTTTTTATCTGAATATGGCACAACAATCGAAGACGGTAAACGTTCAGAACCGCGAAACCATCAAAAGTTTGACGCAAGCCGGATTCCAATGGAAGAAAATCAACCACCATTATCTGCGATATTTAAGCGGATTTTGTCGATAAAAATCAATGCATAGAAAGCGATGACATTACAAACACTATAAAAAAAGAATAGGAGAAGTGTAATGGAGAATCGTTGGGTAAATGCATTGGTCAAAACATTAATCTTTTTGGCAATTGCACATGTAATTTTATTGATATTGGGATTGTTCATTCGGACGGATGTCGGTGTCTTCGGAATTCCGATGATATGGGCGCACTGGTCGGACGGCTGGATTACGGCGACGATTGGGTTGGTTGCAACAGCAATTACTTATGCAATCGCATATTTTTGCTGTACCGGCAACGGACGCAGAAATATAGAGGGAGATTGATGCAACCGGTTCAATATCTTACACAGGGTTTGCGGCGGTTTGTATACCGCCGTGAACAGGTGGTGGCAAAGCATGAGGAGAAGGCATGACAAAAGAAAAAATTTGTGAGTTAATGACATTGGAAGAAAAAGCTGCATTACTAAACGGAGGTTCCTTTTTTGGAACGACGGAATTGAAGCGATTGTCGGTTCCGCGATTGCAACTTTTAGACGGCGGCACCGGAATGAATTTCGAGCAACTTTTTGGTGATATTTGTACTGCATCACAAAAGGACAGCACCAACGGGATGATCGGCTCGACAATTCTTACACATGTCATAGATAATTACTTTACGCCGGAGCAATTGTCGGAAGAAGAACATATTCTTTATGAACAAATCAAGGAGCAGTTGGATGCAATCACCGGTATGCCGGAATTGGCGCCGGGGTGTTTCCCGCCGGGGATATTACTCGGGGCGACTTTTGACCCGGAGATTGTATATCGCGTCGGTGAAGCTTTGGGACTTGAAGCAAGTGCGTATCACATCGATATTCTGCTGGGAACGCCCAATGTCAATATCCATAGAGATCCGCTGAACGGGCGTCTCTTCGAGGGCTATTCGGAGGACCCGTGTGTGGTTGCAACACTTGCACCCGCGTTGGTCAAAGGTGTGCAAAGTTATCCTGTACTTGCCGATGTGAAACATTTCGCAGCCAACAATCAAGAGACCAACCGTATCGGTATCAATGAAACAATCTCAGAACGTGCATTGAATGAAATCTATTTTCCGGGATTTCGCGCTTGCGTACGTGAAGGAAACGTGCGGACGGTAATGAGTGCATATAATCGAATCAACGGTGTTTTGTGCACCGAAAACACATGGCTTTTGGAGGATGTGCTGCGTAAACAGTGGGGATTTGACGGCGTTGTCATTTCCGATTGGGGAGCCGTTATGAATCCGGTCAATGCAATCAAAGGCGGTAATGATCTGGCAATGCCGGGCCCGCGTAGCGGTGAGGCACTCGTTCATGCCGTTTGCGAAGGAACCCTGTCGGAGGAACTGCTGAATCGCTCGGTTATGAGGATGCTCGGATGCATCGAAGAAATACAGAATGCAGAAACAACGGGACCGCAGTTTGAGACAGCAGGCGAAATTATGTGCCATACCGACCGGATTGCATACGAGGCCGCGCTTTCAGGCATCATTATGCTAAAAAATGAAAACAGCATTTTTCCCATAGTCAAAGAATCGCAAACGCGTCTGACATTGCTTGGAAGCGGTAGGCGGAAACTTCTGGATTGCGGTACCGGAAGCGCAGGAATCAACACCAACAGAACGACTGACCTTAACGAAGAATTGTGTAAAGGGTTACAGAATACCGACAGATGTCGAATTTGTGACAATCTACCGGAACTGAGTCAATTGGATGAAACGGATGTATTGTTGGTGGTTGCGCAAGTGTCCGGAATGGAAGGAAACGACCGTATGTCCATGGACATGAGTGCGGAGGACTGTCAAATATTGAATCAATTGATTTGCGATAAAAAGAACGGTGCAAACTATCGTATTGGTTTAATTCTGAACACATGCGGTCCGGTGGACATTGCACAGTTTGAGCCTTATATTGATGGTATTTTTGCAATGTTCTTTGCGGGGATGCAGGGTGCGAAAGCATTGGCACATTTATTACTCGGTCTTGCCAATCCTTCCGGGAAATTACCCCTTTCTTATCCGGCGCACTACCGAGATACGCCCACTTGTCTCAATTTCCCCGGTGACGGATATGAAGTCAATTACGGAGAAGGCATTTACGTTGGATATCGATACTACGACAAAAAAGGAATTCGACCGCTCTATCCGTTTGGCTATGGATGCAGTTATACCCGGTTTCGTTTCTACGATATCACAACCGACAAAGAAACTTTTTGCGATACGATTCAGGTGCATGTCGGTATTCAGAATATCGGTTCATGCGCAGGCAGCGAAGTCATTCAAATATATGTGACAGATGTAGTATCCACATGCGCAAAGCCAATCAAAGAGTTAAAGGCATTCCGCAAGGTGCATCTTGCGCCCGGTGAATCAAAGGAAATTACATTTGACTTACATGACAGTGATTTCTCGTATTATGATGGCGACTATCACCGATTTTTAGTTGAAGAAGGTCTTTTTGATATAACCGTTGCAACATCATCCCGCACGGAGGACGCACACAAAGTCATACGTGTGCGTTACGATGGAGACAGTCCGTATTCTTACGGATTGAATTCCACAATGAAGGTTATTTATGAACAGCCGGAATTGAAACAGGCATTTTATCGATGGTGGCGTGCGGAGGGGTTGGATGTCGGTGCGCCGGACAGCTGTTATCAATATGCCAATCACTGCAAGTTATCGGAATTTTTGGGGGAAGAAGCGTTGGCAAAATGTCCCAACAGTATACATTTTAAGACATTCATGGAAGATATTAAGAAAGTGCAAAAGTTATAAATTTGTTTGTCAACGGACAGGCAATGCGGTATAATTGTGACAGATGACATATTATTGGGAGAATTGTATGAATTATTGGAATTTTTATCTGGATAATCAGGATTGGGATTTGTTGGAAAAGATGCCGAATGGGTTTAAGGATGTTCAGGAAGGCGTAACATACGGCGATATCATTAGGACACAGTATAACTCTACGGTTGTAGGCAAAAAGCGGGATGTGATTATTGCATTGCCGCCGAACTATAGTGAGGAGAAGACCTATCCCGTTTTGTTCTTGTTTCATGGTCTTGGTCAGGACGAGAAGCAATGGCTGGAGGAAGGGATGGCACCGATGATTGCCGCGAATTTGGCAGCAACGGGCGAAGCCAAAGAGATGATTATTGTCATGCCGAACTGCCGCGCACGTATGAATGATGCCGCCAATCCGGCAGATGAGTTTTCACTTGACAATTACGAAGCATTCAATCGTTTTCGAGAGGAATACATACAAGATTTACGACCATTTCTAAAAGAGAATTATAAGATAGCCGAAGGACGCGAGAATACAGCGGTTGCGGGATTTTCGATGGGTGGCAGAGAAGCGCTTTACTTTGGATTCGGAATGCAGGATGCGATCGGATATGTTGCCGCATTTTGTCCGGCGCCGGGGATTTTTGCATACGATATGAACGGAGTGGCGGAGCCGGGGTTTTTTAGCGAAAAAGAATTTCGCATTCAAGAAGGCTATCGGACACCTGTCATGATTGTGGGCGGTAAGTCGGATACGGTGGTTGCTTCTTATCCGGAACTCTATCATACCATTCTGCAGGAGAACGGTTCGTCACATGTCTGGTATCAATTGGAGGGAGGACACGGTTTTCAGGTTTGCTGTAAGGCATTGTATCACTTTATGCGTGTAATTTTTGAATAAATAATCGGCAATGGCACACAATAACGTTATCAATGATGAAACTATCAATGCGAACTACCGCAATCGCGGTAAGTTCCGATGAACAGCCGCACCGGAAATGGTGCTGCATGGAGGTGCATATGGCGGATTATATGTTTACAGACGACAATTTTGAGAGTGAAGTGTTACAATCAAAACTTCCGGTTTTGGTGGATTTTTTTGCAACATGGTGCGGACCTTGTATGATGTTGGGGCCGACTGTAGAGAAATTCGCGGAGGCTTATGAAGGCAAGGTCAAAGTCGGCAAGGTGGATGTGGATGCATCGCCCGAATTGATGCAGAAATATAGCATTGCAAGCGTACCGACGCTGATTGTATTTCGAGACGGAGAACCGGTCAACAGAGTCATGGGTGTACAATCCATGTCGAGTTTGGAGAAACTCATTCCGGTCTAGAATCGATAGACCGTTGAACCAATGAGATAGCACAGTTTACGGGGCAGGATATGACGGACGCGATTTTGCGGTGGCATTTTTTGCCGAACAGCCAAGAGACAGGAGGATGAAACATGAGCACAAACAAGTATGCGGGTACACAAACAGAGAAGAATTTAGAGGCGGCGTTTGCAGGGGAATCACAGGCGAGGAACAAATATACATATTTTGCGTCCAGTGCCAAAAAAGAAGGTTATGAGCAAATCGCGGCATTATTCCTCAAAACAGCAGAGAATGAGAAAGAACATGCCAAACTTTGGTTGAAAGAATTGAACGGAATCGGAGATACCGCGACCAACCTTGCGGCGGCGGCCGACGGTGAGAATTATGAATGGACAGACATGTATGAAGGATTTGCCAAGACGGCGGCGGAAGAAGGATTTCCGGCACTTGCGGCAAAGTTCCGTTTGGTAGCGGCAATCGAGAAGCACCACGAGGAGCGTTATCGCGCATTGCTTCACAATATTGAGGCGGCAGAGGTATTCGAAAAGAGCGAAGTGAAAGTTTGGGAGTGCAGGAACTGTGGTCATATCATTGTCGGAACCAAAGCACCGGAAGTTTGTCCGACATGTGCGCATCCAAAGAGCTATTTTGAAGTGAATTGCGAGAATTACTGATTTGAACAAATGAATGAATATTTAACGAGACGGTTCTGCATGAATTTGCAGAACCGCATTCGTTGTAATGACAGTTAAAATGGGAGAGAATACATACATGAAGATACTTGTAATCGGCGGAACGCGTTTTTTCGGAATTCCCATGGTGGAAGCATTGCTTGATGCCGGACATGAGGTTACGATTGCAACACGCCAAACGGCAGGAGACAACTTCGGGGAGCGTGTATTACGTCTGACACTTGACAGAGAGTCGCCGGAGAGTTTGCATCGTGCGCTTGCCGGAAAGCATTTTGATACGGTCATTGACAAAATTGCATATTCGTCCGAGGATGTCAAGAATCTGTTGGAAGTCATCGACTGTCATCGATTGATCCATATGTCAACGACGGCCGTCTACAGAAATAGTCATTTTGAGATTACAGAAGAAGAGTTTGACGGAAACACGGAAATACTTCGCATGTGTAAACGCAGTGATTATAACTATAGTGAGGTTAAAAGGCAGGCGGAATGCGCCTTGTGGCAGTTGGCGGGACCGAAACAAAAAGTTGCCGTGCGGTATCCTTATGTTATCGGTAAAAATGACTACACGAAGCGATTACTTTTTTATGTGGAAAAGACAATCAAAGGAATTCCGATGATGATTGACAATCCGGACAGCCAGATGAGTTTTGTCGGAGAGGAAGAAGCCGGGCATTTTCTGGCATTTCTTGCGGACAATGAGTTCTGTGGACCAATCAACGGAGCATGCGGCGGTACGATTTCTCCGGCACAAATCATCCGCTATGTGGAGGAACGAACCGGCAAGAAAGCGGTACTTCGAGAGAACGGAGAAGCAGCGCCGTATAATGGCGAGGCGGATTACAGTATCAGCACCGCGCGCGCCGAGACAATTGGGTTTCATTTCTCAAAGATTCATGCATGGATTTACCGATTACTTGATTACTATATTGACAGTGTGAATCAATAACCGGGGAGTGCTTTTTGAAAATGCTGATAGTCTGTGGTGTTTTTCCAGACACCGCCCCATACAAAGCCATGTTCGGTGAACAGTTTGTAACACAAATCGTTCTCGTCGATTTTATGCGGGAAATCGGCAGAACGGTCGGCATAGATTTCCGAGCCCGGCGGCGAAACATAACCGTCAGGTTCGCAATAAGGGTTGTAGAACGGATTGATATCGATTGCGGCTCCGTAGGCATGCTTGGATAAGTGTTTGGTTCCGGATACAAGGCGGAAGTTGAAGACAGAAGTATTATTGTCTGTCATGGAGGCGCGATCATCTGCATCATATTCATCAACCAGGCGAATTTTCTCGATTTGATAACTGTTGCGATAAAGTTCTTCGAAGATTTCAACGAAATCCTGCGCGAGCAATTGATTGCATACAAGTTCACCCGTTTGCGTCTCATTGTTAAAATCGACATACAGAACTTGCATATATCGCAAATCCGCATACGGTACGGTACAGTCTTCTTTATAGGACTTTCCGTAGATGCGTTCTTTGACTGCTGCGGAGATGGGTTCGTAATAGAAACCTTCCGCATAAACGACGCGTTGTGCCGCAACTTCGGCATCGGTCAGAAGGATTTCGCCATTTGGATTCTCCTCAGTCGACGACTCCGGTTCGGGAGCGCTTTCTGATTCCGAAGGCTCCGGCGCAGATTCGGTCGGTTCTTCGGATACAGGCTCTGTGATAGATTCCGGTTCCGATGTTTCCGGTTCGGACATGCTTTCTTCCTCTGTTTTGGGAATAACGGATGGCGTCTCGGAGGAATCAGAGACAAGTGAATCTTGTGGAAATTGTATGGTCTGCACTTCGGCAGGCGGTGTCTTGACAGGTTTGTGAATGCATAGATAAATCACCAAGCCGGGCACAATCAGTACAATCGGGAGTAGCCACAGCCATAGGGGAATATGTGGTTTACGTTTTTGTTTTCGCATAGGAACCTCATTGAAATCATTTGTGATTTTTAGCAGTTGCACTTTATTATAGGGTATGAAAAGGCAAACGTCAAATATAGATTATATCTAAAAATATGGAATGATAAACGGGGAGATTACGATGAGCGACAAGAAATTGATACAGAAGAATAACGGGAGCAATTTGCCGGAAACATTGCTTGAGTGCAATCGCTATACGCAACAATTCGGACTCAGCCTAACGAAAGAGGACGCGCAGCTTTTGGTAACAGAGCGTGTTGACAGTTTACGGCAGCATCGACGTGTTGAATTTGGTGAAGGAATTCTTGCAAAACTGATTTTTACTTTTTGCGATTCGCCTTTTATCAGTCAGAATCACTATGTCGAGATTATCGGCAGATTACAGGATATCTTTTATCTGTATAAAAATGAATCCATGGATGTGTTGTCGGATGATGAATTGCTCTCTTTTATGAAAGAGAAGTTCGACGGTGAATGTCAGGGCTCTGCAGATTATCTGGAAGATACGGTGCTGGAGGCTTTTGCACGAAAGATGCGGCAGAGAACCAGAGGATTTATCGGGAGGGACAGTGAAATTGAAATATTCGATGAATTATGAGGAACAGGATTTGCTTCCCATCGTTGCACGCTTGGCAGAGCGGTATACGCATAAGGACAGTTCTTCCGTAACGTATGAAGCGGCGGCGCATCTGATGGATGCGGTGCGGTATTGTATCGACGAATTGGATGAAGAAAGCAGTTCTGTGAACGCGGCAAATGATGAGATAAGTGCCGCTGCGGCGTACGAGGCAGGAAAGCAAATTGTATTACAAAAAGCTGATAACGTTCGCAAAATCATGAACCGATTGTCAACACGGTTTTGTTCCTATGGAAATCGCAACTACCAAGATACCGTTCAGAAGGGAATTACGGCTTTTTTAACTCATTATGATACAGAATTTTCACCACAGGATGCAATCATTACGATGGATTATCCGATTTTGAATCCACACTCCGAACTACAGGGAGTAGATGCGGTGTTACATTATATCAAAGCGGTGGATACGGAACAGAGATTTCTTGGGGAATTGTCCGATGATTATGTGGTTACGATTTTAAGCGCGGACAATCCTGACTATGCGGATGGATTTCACAACATCAGTGCGGTGGTTTTTCGGAGTCTTTTAACGGCAATGCTCCTTCGGATTGCACCGGATTCATGCGGAGTGCAGGATAAGGGGAATTATTTACAACTGTCAGAATGGATTGCAAAAACGAACAAGGAGCAGAGAACGGAACAGTTGGATCAAACGTTACGCGTACTGGTTTTGAAACAATATAAAGGAAATGCGGCGGTTTATCGGTACTTCGCAAATGAAATTGCGACATATGTCACTGAATTGGAGAATGCATATCATTACGGAACGCAGGAACATGTGGTGGTTTTGTAATATAAGCGAAACAGACAGTAAAAAAATATCTGCCCGTGTCAGATAAATTTTTCTGAAATAGCACGGTATAAAATGCCTCCGTTTACAGATACTAACACAAACGTCATGTTGAAGTAAACGGAGGTTGATTTATGAAAGCAACAGGAATTGTACGTCGAATAGATGATTTGGGAAGAATCGTAATTCCGAAGGAAATCCGCCGGACATTGCGCATCAGAGAAAGTGACCCGTTGGAAATTTTTACCGACAGAGAGGGACAGATCATTTTGAAAAAGTATTCTCCGATCGGAGAACTGTCAGAGTTTGCCAAGCAATATGCAGACAGCCTTGCGCAGGCGTCGGGACATGTGGCGGCAATCGCCGATAGAGACCGTTTCATTGCGATTTCGGGCGGATTCAAATCCATGGCAGGAAAAGCCATCAGTAAGGAATTGGAAGAAAAATTAGACAACAGAGAATCACTTGTCACGCATCGCGGAGAAAAGAATTTCATTTCGGTAACTGACGAGGAGGGCGAGTACGAACAGGAAGCCATCAGTCCCATTCTCTGTGAAGGGGATGTTGTAGGTGCAGTGATTCTTCTTTGCGGTGAAGCCAAAGCCGCCATGGGAGAAGCAGAACAGAAACTATTACAGACAGCGGCCGGATTTCTCGGTAAACAAATGGAGCAATAATCAGTCTTCCTCAATGATGTGAATTTCCAAATAATCGAAAGTAATCGGTTCTATAAAACTATCCTGCGAAAAGCGCGCTTTGGCGTGCTTTTTAAATTGCGCGGTCGTACTGTCAAGCCAAATTGGCTGTGATAAGTCAAATTTGTTGCAAATCTCCGTAAGAGCGTGAAAAACTTTGTGTGTTCTGGTATCGTCGCTGTCATCGACAATCACAATATCTTTAATTAAATGGTTGTCCTCCATTATTTTTCCCCACAAACGAAACATGGAACGCCTCCCGGTATCTGTGAAATTTTGTAATCAATGGTTACACACCATTGTATGACGTTGCGGGTTACGTTGTCAATCGCTGTATCGGAGTTAATTTTTAGATGATTGGTAAGAAACAAAGCGCATAATGATTGCATTTACAGCATAGATATTGAGGTGGTGAGTAAAGATGCAACAACACCTTGTACAAGATGTGCTATTTGACTAAAAATGAACGGATTTTAAGTTTTTTTTATGAAAAATGCACATTTTTGGCTAAAAATATGATATACTGTAAACGGTGGTTGAGTCTGCGGGGGCGACAGATTCAAACCATGAGAAGGTTGTTTTAAGTTCTTTGGGAGAAGGTCATAAATCAGGGTTCGTATGACGAAACGAAGGCATGAACTTAAACCCGGTTGAATGGTTGATTGGCCATTGCAAACCGGCATATTACGTTGATAGGAATGGAGAATACAGCATGGAGAGTTCTACTGTCAGAAACGGAGATGTGGATAGCTGGAAAGAGGTTATTCTGATTTACAGCTCCGCATTGAAGGAGGTAGGAACGAAACTTGAAATTCTGAATGATGAATTTCAGCATGTTCACAGCTATAATCCGATTGAACATATTAAATCACGTATCAAGACGTCGGAAAGTATTGTTAAGAAGTTACGTCGTTACGGATATGAGTCCACAATCGAGAATATGGTGGAATATGTGAATGATATCGCAGGAGTTCGAGTGATTTGTTCTTTTACTTCCGATATTTATGAAATTGCCGATATGATTGCGAAACAAAGCGACATTGAGGTGATTTCCATTAAAGATTACATCAAGAATCCGAAACCGAGCGGTTATCGCAGTTATCATATGCTGATTTCGGTTCCCATCTTTTTATCCGACCGTATTGTGGACGCAAAGGTTGAAATTCAGATTCGCACGGTCGCAATGGATTTCTGGGCGACGCTGGAGCATAAGATTTATTATAAGTTTGAGGGCAACGCACCGAAGCATATTCAAGAGGAATTGGTGGAATGTGCTCGAATGGCATCAGACTTGGACATCCGGATGTTGGCGCTGAATGACGAGGTACGAAGACTGGAGAGAACGGAGGCGTAGACATTCACGTTGGATTACCTCGGCAAGTGGTGTTGGGGTAAGTTTCGTGTTTACATTGGTTTTTAGGTAAAAGGGATAATAAAAGACGGTAGGGTTTGCTTACGAGCGCATCTTACCGTCTTTTGTGAGCGCGATTTGAATTTGCAAGTTTTTTACCCCCTAAAAATGAGGAGAGCCTCGGCACTTCTGCCGAGGCAATTATGAAAAAACTGTTGTTATCTTGTCACTTTTATGCTGATTAAAGAATAACAATCAAATATGAACGTAAAATGAACATAAAGCAAAAAGAATGTAACAATTCGCTCAAGTTTTCCTATAATTCGCTTTTATTTCGCGTAGTTTTCTGTTGTAAAAGGTTAAAAAAAATGATAGAATATAGCGAAAGAACGTATGCTTTCAGAAAACAATGACGGCTGTACGACTGAAATGCATTTTAGTTGGAGGAGAAGTAATGGACAATTTCATGGATAAACTGGCGCAGAAGTTCAATGCACAGGAAATTATCAAAGCGAACGCACAGGCAGAGGCTTCCGAAATGCAGAAGTTGCAGGAACAGGTTGCGGCATATGAGAGTATTCTGCAGGATATGCGTAAGTTGAACTATAAGAATTCGGAGTTGACAGACAAGATTTATGCTTTGGTCGATGAGAGTATCAGTAAAGTTCAGGGAATACAGCCCGGCGAAGGCGGTGATTCCGTTGAAGTTGCGGCAAATATCTCCGCCAATCTTTCGGATGCGATCATGATTGCGGTGGACGAAGCTCTGAGTAATCTTGACAGTGCATTCGGGACTGCATTGAATGAGTCTGTAAGCGGTGCATTATTGGTACCGATGGATGAGATGAAACAGTCTTCATTGGAAGTCAGCGGTTCGGTTGCAGCTGTTAGACAGGTTGTTGACGAAGTGAAGAATTCCGCAAGCGAGGTTTATTCTTCCGCGGCAGACATTCGCTATTCATCGGATTTAATCAGGACTTCGGCCGATGATGTATCTGCATCTGCATCGGATGTACGTTCTTCTGCAGAAGAGGTGAAAGTTTATGCGGAAGAAGTCAGAGTGTCCGCAGAAGAAGTGAAGGAGTCAATGGAGTCCGTGAAATCTACGGTGCGCGGTGTCATGCTTTCCACGGAAGATGTGAAGAATTCCACGGAAGAAATCAAGACAACGACGGAAGATCTCAAAGTTTCCACGGAGGATTTAAAAACGTCGGTGAAGACGGCGGTTGATAACGCATTACTTGCGATTCGCAGAGAGAACAGAGAGATTGCGGATCATTTGGAATATATTCGTACAGCGGTTGATACGAGCAAACAACCTTCTCCCGAGGAAGAACTGCTGAAGGAAGAAGAGGAGCAGAAGCGTATTCAGGAGGAGAATGCACGTGAAGAAGCGCGTACCGCCAAGGAAGAGGAAGCGCGTAGGCACATGGAGGATTTGTTCAAGCAATCGGATGACTTCGTACATAAAGAGAACGTCAAAGTATATCGGAATGTTCAGGCGGTGGTTGTGGATGAGTTTAAGAGCCAGACTGATGGATTAACGAAGCATAACCGAGAATTGTACAGTCAGTTGAAGTCAACGAAGACAACTGTCATAATTGCCATTGTATTAGGCGCAATCAATATTGCGATTTCGGTATTGCATGTATTGAATATACTATAGAATTCTTTTTTCAACTTTCCGACAAAACTCCCGACATTTATTGCCGGGAGTTTTGTTGTGTTCATTATTTTAAGAAGGTACCTCTTGTGACGGCATCTTTGCCATATTTTTTGCGTATGCGATCCATTGCTTCATCGACTTGTTTTTGCTTCTTTTGCTTTTCGTGTTGTGTATTGGCACATTCAGTGTAGTCAAATATCGACAATTGTCGCGGCGCATCATCCGGTATGAGGCGCGTGGCACGAATACCCAAGAGACGAATCGGCATATGATTCCACGTTTCTTGAAAAAGTTGGACCGCAATTTGGTAGAGACCGTCAGAGGAGGCGACGGGAGCGTCGAGTACCGTCTGATGCGATACGCTTTGAAACGTGCTGTACTTAATTTCAACAGAGACATTGCCGGCGGACACTTTTTCTGCACGAAGTCGTGCAGAGACTTTTTCAGATAAGTGAAGGAATACTTTGGCGGCTTCTTCATATGTGGTAAGATCTGCCCGAAGCGTGGTGGAGTTGCCGATTCCTTTCACTTTTTCCGGCATGCAGACGACTTCGGAATCATCGATACCGTTAGCGAATTCCCATAAGATTTTGCCGTGACTTTTTAGATGCTGCTTGATGATCTCGAGGTCTGCATTGGCAAGGTCGCCGATGGTCAAGAGTTCCAAATTGCGTAACGTTTCCACAGCGGAGTGACCGCACATATAGAGTGCGGAGACCGGAAGTTGCCACATTTTATCCTGAATCTCCGACTGAAACAGTGTGTGGACGCGGTTGGGCTTCTTGAAGTCCGAGGCCATCTTGGCAAGGACTTTTTTATCGGAGATGCCGATATTGACGGTAAAACCGAATCGATGTAAGACTTCGTCACGAATACGCTCGGCGGCCGTAACGGGAGATTCGTAATCGTTTGCGACAAAGCCGTAATCCATATAGCACTCGTCAATACTCGCCTGCTCAATCAGCGGACAAATATCGGCAAGATATTCCATCAATGCCTGACTCTGTTTTTGATAAAAATCAAATTCCGGTGAAACGATAATCAGTTGTGGGCATTTTTTTAGCGCATTTACAATCGGTTCGCCGGTTACGATACGGAAGGCTTTGGCCGGAACTGATTTGGCGAGGATAATGCCGTGGCGTGTGGAGCTGTCGCCGCCGACCGCTGACGGAACGGTGCGAAGATCCGTTGTTTCTCCGCGCTGCAAGTGTGCAAGCGCCGACCAACTTAAAAAAGCCGAATTCACATCAATATGAAAAAACAGTCGATTACGTTCCATGGCGATCCTCCCTTCGACTTACAGTATATCACAAAAACGGTGCTTGCGGCTTCCGGTTTCAAAATGAAACAGTTGCCCCGTCCCCATGTACCAATTTTTGTAACATGGGGACGGGGCAATTGTACTGCTTTACAACGGACGAATTTGCTGATAAAATGGGATAGGAAAATGAGAGGCATAGATAAAAATGAAACATTTAACTATATATTACAAACAAATTAGACTGGCATGGATTGAAGTTTCTGCAATTGCATTTACAATCGCAGCATTCTTTTTGCCCAGTTATACGCCATATGAGAATACAGGGGACAACCAGTTCGATATGTATGTAAACGGTACATGGGTCGGATTGGTGGACGATAAGTCAATTGTTGAAGAAGATATCCTTCGCGCCAGACGTGAACTTGCGGCTGATGCAGAGGGACTTCTTTTGGTGAATGATTTGGAAGTTACTTACGAAGGAAAAGAAGCTCTTTGGGGTGAAGTGGATTCGGATGAAACCGTGTATGAGAATGTGAAGAACGTGATTTTGTCCAATGTAAAAAGTACCTTACAAAAGGCCTATACCGTCAAAGTAAATTCACAGACCGTGAATTTATCGACCGCAGAGGATGTGGAACGACTGTTTGGACAAACCATTGCGCAGTATGATCCTGAAGGCAAATATGTGTTGCATATGGCTTTGGATCCGGAACGAGAATTGAATGTTTTTACGGCTCAAATTGCCCCGAAGGAAGAAGCAGTCGAAGAAGTATTATGTATGTCGGCGGGAATTGCATCGGCATATTATGATGTGGAGAATACGCCGATTGAATCTGCCAATAAGGATTTTGACGATTATGAACTTGGACTGATGGATGTACGACTTTCCGAAGATGTGGAAGTGGTTGAGGCGTATCTCATTGCAGAAGATGTGATGAGCGTTGAGGAAGCGGCAAATCTTTTAACAGAAGAACAGGAGATACAGCAAATTTATGAAGTACAGAGCGGCGATACGCTTTCCGAAATTTCCATCAATGTGGGAATTCCGATGGATACCATTGTGGAGATGAACCATCAACTACTTGATGATGTCAATTCGACACTTCACGTGAAGGATCAATTGATTATTACGGTTCCGATGCCAGAAATATCGGTTATTTGGACAGAACAAAAGCATTATGAAGAAGGCTACGAAGCAGAGATTATTTATGTGCCGAATGATGATTGGTATACGACGCAGAAGGTAACGTTACAGGAGCCTTCCGCAGGTTATCGTGAAGTTATTGCCGACATTACGTACCGAAACGAGGAAGAAATCGGACGTGAAATTGTGAAAGAAGAAGTCGTCATGGAAGCGATTCCGAAAATCGTTGAGCGAGGTACCAAGATACCGCCGACCTATGTGAAACCGATTTCAGGCGGACGTTTCACTTCGGCATTTGGTAAGAGAAAGGCACCCAAAGCAGGCGCATCGACCTATCACAAGGGTGTTGACTGGGCGACAGCCGTTGGCACGCCTGTTGTGGCTTCATCGGGTGGTACGGTAGCAAAAGCAGGCTGGGGAAGCGGTTACGGATACGTTGTTTACATCAATCATCCGGATGGACGTCAGACCAGATACGGCCACTTAAGTAAGATTTATGTTTCTGCGGGGCAGACGGTATCACAAGGTGATAAGATTGCCTTAAGCGGTAACTCCGGCGTCAGCACAGGACCGCATATTCATTTTGAAATACTGATTAACGGGAAGCAGGTAAATCCGCTGGAATACTTGAATTGACAGGCACCGTTTGATGTTGAATTTCGTATATTATCCGGGGGCGTTTACAAAAAGGATAAGCAGTGTGTGTTAAAAATTGGTTTACATTCAGGGGCTACTGGTATATAATACAGTAAGCATTATTTGGGTTTTTTATCTTATGAATCCAAAAACATAGAGGTGTATTATGGAACAGTACGCGATTAGAGGCGGGATACCGCTAGTCGGAGAGGTTGAGATAGGTGGAGCCAAGAATGCGGCACTGGCAATTTTGGCGGCATCTGTTATGACGGATGAGACGGTTTCGATTGAGAATGTACCTGATGTTCGTGACACGAATGTATTGATGCAGGCAATGGAGAGCATCGGTGTCATGATTCAGCGGACAGAGCGTCACACAGTCAAGATTAATGGTTCACAAATCCACACACTGTCAATTGAAGATGATTACATTAAGAAGATACGTGCCTCCTATTACTTATTGGGTGCGTTACTTGGTAAATACAAAAAAGCAGAGGTACCGCTTCCGGGCGGCTGCAACATTGGTACACGCGGTATTGATCAGCATATGAAGGGATTTCGTGCTTTGGGTGCGAAAGTTCGTGTGGAACATGGATATATCATTGCGGAAGCAGAGCGCTTGAAAGGAAATCATATATTTATGGATGTGGTTTCGGTTGGCGCAACCATCAACGTCATGCTTGCAGCAACGATGGCAGAAGGCAAGACCACCATTGAGAATGCAGCGAAAGAACCGCATGTTGTAGATTTGGCGAACTTTTTGAATAGTATGGGCGCAAGTATTCGTGGCGCAGGTACAGACGTAATTAGAATATCGGGCGTACCGAAATTACACAAAACAGAATATGTAATTATTCCGGATCAGATTGAAGCAGGAACTTTTATGATGGCGGCAGCGGCAACACGTGGAGATGTAACCGTGAAGAACGTGATTCCGAAGCACTTGGAGTGCATCTCAGCCAAGCTCATGGAGATCGGTTGCGAAGTGGAAGAATCCGATGATGCGGTTCGTGTTGTTGCAGCGAAGCGTTTGAGCAGTACACAGATTAAGACGATGCCTTATCCGGGCTTTCCGACAGATATGCAGCCACAGATTACGGTTACACTTGGACTTTCTGAGGGAACCAGTATTGTGACGGAAAATATCTTTGAGAATCGTTTCAAGTACGTGGATGAGTTGATGCGTATGGGCGCCGACATTAAAGTGGAAGGCAACACGGCGATTGCAGATGGCGTTGACAAGTATACAGGTGCCAGCCTAACAGCTCCGGATTTGCGTGCGGGAGCGGCATTGGTGCTCGCCGGGCTTGCGGCAGAGGGAATTACGACAATTGACGATATTAAGTACGTGGAGCGCGGATATGAAGATTTTGATGCAAAACTTCGGAACTTAGGGGCGCAAATCGAGAAGGTTTCCACGGAGAAAGAATTGCAGAAGTTCAGATTGAAGATTGGCTAAAATGAAAAGGGGCTATACAGCCCCTTTTATATTTGAAAAATAGTCTGTTATATAGATACACTTATAGAATCATATCAATATGTATCGAATGTTCAGTCGATAAATCAATCATTTGCGTGCCGCATTGCACAATGGGTTTCGAAAGATTCTGCCGATTAATGAAGACAATACGTCCTTCTGAACCGTTGCTTAATCGAACCTCGGTATGCAGATATGTATTCACAACATTCTCGAGGAACGTCATAATGTAGTGTGCATCATATTTCTGTAAACCTTCACTCTCAAATAATTCAATGACACGGAACGGACACAAGGGACCGCGATAGATTCTTGCGGATGTCATAGCGTCGTAAACGTCAACAATGGAAACCGCTTTGGCAAAGCGGTCGATTTTATCTGCGGAAAGACCGAGCGGATAACCTGTGGCATCGCATTTTTCATGATGCATCAGAGCAGAGTTGATAATATGTACATCGACATTCTGTTTCTTAAGTATATTGTAACCTTCGAGCGTGTGCGTTTTTACCACGTTATATTCATAGTCGGTCAGCTTGGCAGGTTTTTTGATGATGGCATCGGGTATTTTGAGTTTGCCGATATCATGTAATAAGCCGCATAAGGTTAATAATTCGGTTTCTTCCGTGGACCATTTGAGCCATCCTGCGAACACATTGCAGATGAGGGCAACATTCATGGAATGCGCATAGGTCAAGTCGTCATACTGACGCATGTTATGAAGCATGTCGAATACGCCGAAAGATTTCTTGGCATACTCAAGTAATGAGAGGGCGTCCGATAACAATTCCTTCGTATCGACAACGGCATTCTTCTCAACGATATCATTAATTGAATTCCGAAAATCCGAAATACCTTGGTCAAAATGAATCCGAAACTCCTTAAACTCCTGGCTGGAACGAATTATTTCCGACTTGGATAAATCTTCCTCGGGAGCGGCAGGCAACGGAATGGCGACATCCTGTGTTGCGTCTTCAATGCGCACACTTAAGATGGAATAGAATTCCAAACGTGTAATGGCTCGGTCGGTTAAGACCAGACCTTTCGGAAGAATCATCTGACCGTTATAGTTAAAAACATCCTCAGCGGTTACCATGCCGGGAATTAATTCCGAAGTTTGTAAGCGTTTCATGAGAAACCCCCTTTATACGGTGTAGGGCAAAGGTTTTAAGCCTAGTAAATATGCAGACTTTTAACCTATTGTAATTATAATCAAGGACACGTCAAAAGTCAATTGAATAAATCGGTGAATCCACTTGACAAGGGCTAGGGAAGGGAGTATATATATGGAGTAATGTATTTTCAATTTCATATGATTTTTTCTCTTATTCAGAGTGGTGGAGGTACATAGGACCGATGAAGCCACGGCAACCCCTTAAGAAGGAAGGTGCCTACCTGAGCGAGTAAACATCATGTTCGTGCATGATGAGTCGAGCAATAAGAGGATTTGATTATCAACCAATCGGGTCCGCTTATTAGCGGATTTTTTGTTTTATTTACCAATCATTTTTAACGAGAAGAACGGAGGATTAAAGATGGACAAGAGACTGTTTACTTCGGAGTCTGTTACGGAAGGACATCCCGACAAAATGTGCGATGCGATTTCTGATGCGGTTTTGGACGCTTTGATGGCGCAAGACCCGATGAGCCGCGTGGCATGCGAAACCTGTACCAATACCGGATTTGTGTTGGTTATGGGCGAGATTACAACAAAGGCACAAATTGATATTACAAGCATCGTACGTGAAACTGTGAACGAAATCGGTTATACCAAATCGGACTACGGATTCGATGGCAATACCTGCGCAGTAATGGTTGCGTTGGATCATCAGTCGGCTGATATTGCAATGGGTGTTGACAAGGCATTGGAAGCCAGAGAAGATAAAATGGACGATTCCGCAATCGATGCCATCGGAGCCGGCGACCAAGGCATGATGTTTGGTTATGCAACCAATGAAACCAATGAGTTTATGCCATATCCGATTTCATTGGCACACAAACTGACCCGTCAACTGACAGCGGTGAGAAAAGATGGGACGTTGCCATATCTTCGCCCGGACGGAAAGAGTCAGGTTACTGTAGAATATGACGAAAACGGTAAGCCGATTCGCTTGGAAGCGGTGGTTCTGTCCACACAACACGATCCGGATGTGACACAGGAACAGATACATGCAGATATTCGTAAGTTTGTATTTGAACCGATTTTACCGAAGGAAATGTTGGACGAGAACACCAAATATTTTATCAACCCGACGGGACGTTTTGTCATCGGCGGACCGAATGGAGATTCCGGTTTGACCGGTCGTAAGATTATTGTCGATACCTACGGCGGATATGCACGTCACGGCGGCGGCGCATTCTCCGGAAAAGACTGCACGAAGGTTGATCGTTCCGCAGCCTATGCGGCACGATATGTGGCAAAGAACATTGTTGCTGCAGGAATTGCGGATAAGTGCGAAATTCAGTTGTCTTATGCCATCGGAGTTGCGCACCCGATGTCAATCATGGTGGATACCTTCGGAACCGGAAAATTATCCGATGAGAAAATTGTGGAGCTGATACGAGATAACTTCGATTTACGTCCGGCAGGTATCATAAAGATGCTTGATTTGCGTAGACCGATTTACAAACAAACAGCGGCATACGGACATTTCGGACGCGATGATTTGAATCTTCCTTGGGAAAAGACAGACCGTGCGAATGAACTAAAAAAATACTTGGCATAAGTGAATATACAATTGCGAAAAAAGGGAATGTTGCTTGCGACATTCCCTTAAAAAATTCTTTCGGCAATCCTTGTTCTGGTGTATACTGTAAGAGACAGTGAGAACTCGGAGGCATACCATGGCATTTGTACACTTACATACACATACGGAATACAGTCTTTTAGACGGTTCCAACAAAATCAAAGAATATGTCAAGCGCGTCAAAGAACTCGGAATGGACAGTGCGGCAATTACGGATCACGGCGTGATGTACGGCGCGATTGATTTCTATAAAGCGGCACTTGCAGCGGAGATCAAACCCATTATCGGTTGTGAGGTTTATGTCGCGCCGAACTCACGATTCGATAAGGAACTGACGGGCGGAGAAGACAGATATTATCATCTTGTCTTGTTGGCTGAGAACAATACCGGTTATGCGAATTTAATGAAAATTGTCTCCAAGGGATTTACAGAGGGATATTACTATAAACCACGTGTTGATATGGAAGTTCTTAAAACCTACCATGAGGGAATTATTGCACTTTCGGCCTGCCTTGCCGGAGAAGTACAACGTTATATTACGAAGGGGTTGTATGACGAAGCGAAGAAAAGTGCACTGCGCTATCGGGATTGTTTTGGCGAAGGAAATTACTTTTTAGAATTACAGGATCATGGAATTCCGGAGCAAAAAGAAGTCAATACGGCGCTGCTTCGCATGAGCGGGGAACTTGGCATCGAACTGGTAGCGACAAATGACATTCATTACACCTATGCCGATGATGAGAAGCCGCATGACATTCTATTGTGTATGCAGACCGGCAAGCGATTGTCAGATACCGACCGTATGCGCTACGAGGGCGGGCAGTACTATGTAAAGAGTGAAATGGAAATGCGTCTGTTGTTCCCATATGCACAACAGGCGATAGAAAATACACAGAAAATC
>CAYMCV010000020.1:0-16125 GCA_964389005.1 uncultured Lachnospiraceae bacterium
TTCCTGTACACCGGCAGGTATCATTGAACTATTAAAAAGAAGCAATATAACGATTTCCGGAAAGGAATGTGTCGTAATCGGAAGAAGCAATATTGTCGGAAAGCCAATGTCAATACTGTTGTTAAAAGAGAACGGTACCGTTACTATTACACATTCGAAGACAGTTGATTTGCCTAAAATAACGAAAAGAGCAGATATTCTGGTTGTTGCCATCGGTAAACCTGAAATGATTACTTCCGAGTATATCAAAGAAGGTGCTGTAGTCATTGATGTCGGAATCCACCGCAAAGAAGATAAGAAATATTGCGGAGACGTTCTGTTTGATGATGTAGCACCTCATTGTAGCCATATTACTCCGGTTCCGGGAGGAGTCGGACCTATGACGATTGCCATGTTAATGAAGAACTGTGTGGAAAGTGTCTCATTACAGGGTAATTAGAAAGAGCGGAGCGGCGTATGAATTGTCCCAATTGCGGAAAGGAACTCAAAGAAGGGAAACTGTATTGTGAGTATTGCGGTCAGGAAATACAGATGGTTCCCGATTTCGAGCCTGAAATTGAGATTACAATTGAAGAATCGTTACTGAATGTTGCAGAATCCATTTCGGAACCATCAATGGCAAGCACAAGGATAATGGAACCGATTTTTGTGAAACAACAGAAGGAATCTGCGCTTTTAGACAAAGAATTCGTGGCTGACGAATTTGAGGAAGAAGACTTAACTTATACAGATGAGATTCTGCCCGATGATGATTTTTGGGATGTGAACGAAGCCATTGATTTTTCAAAAGGTGCTATGACATGGCATAAGTTTCTAACCTTATGGAAAAAGAAAGTCGGTGTAAGAATCGGTGTCGGTTTTCTTGTTTTCATGCTTTGTGTCGGCATTGTATTTCTTGCGATTTTTATCACCAAGACAGTACGCAATAATTCATACGAGTATCAATATACGCAGGCAATGACTTATTCAGGTTCGGGAGATTATGCAACCGCTGTGGAATTTATGGAGCGTGCCGTATTTCTTGATTCAACGAACACTCAAGCAAAATTGACGCTTGCGGATTTATATAACAAAAACGGCGAGACCGAGAATGCTATTTTGGTACTAAAAGAAGTGATTGCCTACAATGATGATAATGTTTTGACAGCATATACACAGTTGTTCCAAATATATACAGAAATTGGTTCGTATGATTTAATCAATCAGACGTTGGTTGCATGTGAAGACCCGAAAATTCGTGAGTCTTTTCAAGAGTACTTGGCGTTGCCTCCGGAATTCGGAATTGAAGAGGGAACTTACAATGAAGTACAGCATCTAAAAATGACTGCCAATACCAAAGGAACCATATATTATACAATTGACGGTACACAACCGAGTATGGAATCTTCGATATATACGTCACCGATTTATTTAGAGTCCGGCGCAATCACCGTCAGCGCGTATTTTGTGAATGAAAATGGGATGTCAAGCGACGTTGTAACCAAAAAGTATGTGATTGATGTTTTGGTACCCGATGCACCGATTGTAATGCCGGAAAGTGGTGAGTATACATTACCAAATATGTTGATGGTTTCCGCCCCGGAAGGGTGCAAAGTCTATTATACGATGGACCAAAGCGAACCGACCATTGACAGCGATGAATTTGTTGAACCGATTTGTATGCCACTTGGAACCACCAATTTTGCATTTGTTGCAATCGGTGAAGACAATATTCCGAGTGAAATTGTAAAAAGACAGTTCACATTAAATATGGAAACGAAAGTCACCGCAGCGGAAGCGGCTAATTTAGTTACCAATTATCGATTTTCCCTGGGTGGTTTGACAGATACGGACGGGCATCTTGTCACGGTTGCTGGAAGACTTCTGTATTTGTGTAAAGGAGCAGTCGCAATTGATGGTGCGGCGTACTATTTTGTCGGCGAGTATTACGAAGACCCGGTAACATTGTCACAGATAAAAACAGGATTGCAATATGGTGTGAATGTGATGGACGGACAGGTCGTCAGTATGGAAATGGATGATTACGGTTATTATTATATCATTGAGGCCGTTACGGAACCAACGGTCACGGTTCAATGAACGATATAGGAGGATTTCAGAATGTACAAGATACGAAAAGCTCAGGAATTGACAACAAACATTTATTTGTTTGAGGTTGAAGCGAAACGATGCGCCTTATCCTGCGAACCGGGACAGTTTGTGATTGTTCGGACAAGCGACGAAGGAGAGCGTATTCCTTTGACAATATGCGACTACAATCGCAACGAAGGAACTGTTACGATAGTGGTACAGGTTATCGGCGCCGGAACGGGTGAAATGGCACATTTGCATAGCGGTGATTATTTTAGAGATTTTGTCGGTCCGTTGGGACAACCTTCCGAATTCATTCATATGGATGAAGAAGAATTAAAGAACAAAAAAATTCTCTTTGTTGCCGGCGGTTTGGGAACGGCACCGGTATATCCACAGGTGAAGTGGTTACACGAACACGGTGTTGAAGCCGATGTCATTGTTGGAGCCAAAACAAAAGACTTATTGATTATGGAAGATGAGATGAAAGCAGTTGCAGGAAATCTCTATATTACAACAGATGACGGTTCCTATCAGAGGAGCGGGATGGTTACGAAGGTCATTGAAGATTTATACGCAGAAGGTAAGACTTACGATGTATGCGTTGCAATCGGTCCGATGATAATGATGAAATTTGTCTGCTTGTTAACGAAAAAACTAAACTTGCATACAATTGTAAGTATGAATCCGATTATGGTTGACGGAACGGGAATGTGTGGAGCATGTCGTTTGACCGTCGGAAATGAAGTTAAGTTTGCTTGCGTCGACGGACCGGAATTTGACGGTCATTTGGTTAATTTTGACGAGGCGATGAAACGCCAACAGTTATATAAAACTGCCGAGGGAAGAGCCTTTTTAAAACAAAAAGAGGGTAATACACACCACGGCGGATGCGGAAATTGCGGAGGTATAGAGTAATGGATGTATTAAAAAAAGTTCCCGTACGCGAACAAGATCCAAAAGAGCGTGCCAAGAATTTTGAGGAAGTATGCCTCGGATACAACAATGATGAAGCAATGTTGGAAGCCGAGAGATGCTTGAATTGTAAAAATGCTAAGTGTATTGAGGGATGTCCCGTATCAATTCATATTCCGAATTTTATTCGATGTGTCAAAGAAGGAAGAATTGCGGATGCATATCAAATTATTGCGGAATCAAGTTCCCTGCCGGCTGTTTGTGGTCGTGTATGTCCGCAGGAAAGCCAATGCGAAGGTAAATGTATCAGAGGTATCAAGGGAGAACCGATTTCCATCGGTAAATTAGAGAGATTCGTTGCCGATTGGGCATTTGAAAATGAAGTTCATCCGGAAGGACCAAAGGAAAAGAACGGTAAAAAGGTTGCAGTCATCGGATCCGGTCCTTCGGGAATAACCTGTGCCGGCGATCTTGCCAAACTGGGCTATGACGTGACGGTTTTTGAGGCATTGCATGAACTTGGCGGTGTTTTGGTATATGGGATACCGGAATTTCGTTTACCGAAGGAAAGAGTTGTCAGAAAAGAAATCGAAAATGTGATGTCGCTTGGCGTTAAATTTGAGACAAATGTAATCATAGGAAAAACAATTACAATCGATGAACTGTTAAATGATGAAGGATTTGACGCAGTATATATTGGTTCCGGTGCGGGACTTCCGAAGTTTATGGGAATTCCGGGAGAGAATGCAAACGGCGTATTTTCAGCAAACGAGTATTTAACAAGAAGTAATTTGATGAAAGCTTTCAAAGAAGGATCGAATACACCGATTATGCGAGGCAAAAAAGTTGCAGTTGTTGGTGGCGGAAATGTTGCGATGGATGCAGCAAGAACCGCATTGCGATTGGGTTCGGAAGTTCATGTCATTTACAGAAGAAGTGAGGAAGAACTTCCTGCCAGAGTTGAAGAAGTGCATCATGCCAAAGAAGAAGGCGTTATTTTTAACCTTTTAACCAATCCTGTAGAAATATTAACGAATGAAGATGGTTGGGTTAATGGAATAAAATGCATCAAAATGGAATTGGGTGAGCCGGATGAGTCGGGACGAAGAAGACCTGTTGAAGTTGCGGGCAGTGAATTTGTCATTGAAGTTGATGTGGTTATCATGTCACTCGGAACGTCTCCAAATCCAATGATTTCAACTACAACCAAAGGGCTTGAAATCAATAAAAGAAAATGCATTGTTGCCGACGAGACTTCGGGACAGACCACCAAAGAAGGTGTTTACGCAGGCGGTGATGCGGTAACAGGCGCCGCTACGGTTATTCTGGCCATGGGTGCCGGCAGAGCCGGAGCCAAGGGAATTCACGAGTTCCTTTCAAAATAATTGTATTTTACACCAAGATTTTCATACAATGGGAAGTTCCTATTGCATAACATCAAAGGCAGTTGATTTCTCAACTGCCTTTTCGGGAATAAAGGAAATAGGGAAATTAACATGACAAACAAAGAATTTCAAACATGGATACAACAAAGAATTGTTTATTTGGACGGAGCGACAGGCTCAAATCTAATGAAATGCGGAATGCCTGCAGGTGTTTGTCCTGAATTGTGGATTCTGGACCATCCGGAAGTATTCATTTCATTACAGAAAGCATACGTAGATGCAGGAAGCGATATCCTGTATGCTCCGACATTTGGCGCAAATCGCTGGAAACTTGAAGAATATGGATTGAGTGATAAGGTGTCAGAGATGAACCATAGGCTGGTCTCATTATCGCAGACTGCAGCCCGGGGACGTGCAAAGATTGCCGGTGATATCACAATGACAGGACGTCAACTTTCTCCAATCGGTACATCAGATTTTGAAGATCTGGTTTCTGTGTATCGTGAGCAAGCCGAAGCACTTGTTGACGCAGGCGTAGAATTGTTTGTGATTGAAACAATGATGAGTTTACAGGAAACAAGAGCTGCCGTTATTGCAATCAAAGAAGTCTGTGATTTGCCGATTTTTGCAACATTGACATTTGCGGATGACGGAAGAACACTGTATGGAACAGATCCGGTGACTGCTGCCTTAACTTTGGAACATTTAGGAGTGGCGGCAATCGGAGCAAACTGTTCGGCAGGACCTGATGTAATCTGTAAATTTATTAAACAAATGGCAGAAGTGGTGTCAATTCCGCTGATTGCAAAGCCGAATGCGGGATTGCCATTTGTAAATGATGCAGGTGAAACCTGTTATCATATGGATGCGGACATATTTGCAAAAGAAATGGTAAAAATCGTTCATTGCGGCGCAAACATCATCGGAGGATGTTGCGGAACAACACCCGAATATATTCATAAATGCAAAGAATTACTTACGAATCAATTACCGATAGAAAAGAAACAGCCGTTCTTAAAGCGGGTATTGACATCGGAACGAAGCAGTTTTGTTTTTGATTTAAACGATCGATTCTATGTAATTGGCGAAAGAATCAATCCGACAGGAAAGAAAAAACTACAGGTGGAATTACGAGAAGGAATCTTTGATACCGTCATACAGTTTGCGGAAGAGCAGGAACAAAACGGTGCATCAATTCTTGACATCAATATGGGAATGGGTGGTTTAAATGAGAAGGAAGCGATGCGACGTGCATTAAAAGAGGTTATGAGCGTCAGCAATTTACCTCTTTGTATCGACTCTTCCGACTGTGAAGTCATTGAAGATGCGTTACGAAGATATCCCGGCCGCGCATTGGTCAATTCTGTATCTTTAGAACCCGGCAAGGCAGAGCGTCTGCTACCTTTGATTCATAAATACGGTGCGATGTTCATTTTGTTGCCTCTATCGGAAGGCGGTTTACCGAAGTCGGCGGAAGAAAAGAAAGAGAACATAGAAAAACTGGTTGCGAAGGCGGCAACATACGGATTAAACAAAGAGGATATTATCGTAGACGGTTTGGTAACCACGGTATCCGCGAATTCAGCCGCGGCATTGGAAACACTTGAAACCATTACATATTGTAAAGAGAACGGACTAGCAACCGTTTGCGGGTTATCCAATATTTCTTTCGGTTTACCGGAGCGAAGCAATGTCAACACTGCTTTTCTGACTGCTGCAATGATGCAGGGATTAACCATGGCTATTTGCAATCCGTCGCAGTCGCAATTGATGAATGCAATTTTTGCAACCGATATGTTGATGAATAAACAAGGTGCAGATCTTAAATATATTGAAAAAATGACAGCAGATGGTTTGGAAGAATCCACCATGCCTCTTCAAGCAGCGGAGGCAAAAACAGACATTCGCTTTATGCTTCATAACGCTGTCATGAAGGGAAACTCTGCGATGGCAGTCGCCAAGGCGAGAGAATTACTGGAACAAGGTGCGAATGCGGAGACATTGTTGAATGAGATTCTGCTTCCTGCAATACAGGAAGTTGGTGAATTGTTTAACCAAGGGAAGTATTTCTTACCGCAATTAATCGCCAGTGCGAATGCAATGAAAGATGCAATTTCAGTGTTGGAGCCACATATGCAAAATGGGCAGGAAACTGACATAAAGACTACAGTGGTCATAGCAACTGTGAAGGGCGATATTCATGATATTGGTAAGAATTTGGTTTCTTTGATGTTGAAGAATAACGGTATGCGAGTCATTGATCTCGGAAAAGATGTACCAAAAGAAGAAATTATACAAACTGCGATTGCAGAAAATGCAGATATTATTGCATTGTCTGCATTAATGACAACAACGATGGGAGAAATGCAGAGAATCGTTCATTCGGTTAAGGAACAACAGTTGCCGATGAAAGTTATCATCGGAGGAGCGGTTACAACACAGGAATATGCCGATGAAATCGGTGCTGACGGATACTCCAAAGATGCGGCGCAAGCAGTTGAAGTTGTTTTGAAACTGATGGAAAGATAGAAACGGAGAAGCGTATGAAAGGTTCAATGGCAATTGTAAAATGTCTGGAAGCAGAAGGGGTTAAATGCGTATTTGGATATCCCGGTATTGCTGTCTGTCCACTATTTGACAGCTTATTGGATTCGCATATTTCTCCTGTTTTGGTCAGAAATGAACAGAATGCCGCACATTCCGCAAGCGGATATGCAAGAACAAGCGGTAAAATCGGTGTATGCATCGCATCATCCGGCCCGGGTGCCACCAACTTAATTACAGGAATTGCAACCGCATTTGCCGACAGCATTCCGCTGATTTGTATTACAGGTCAGGTGAAAAGTGAGCATATCGGGAGCGATATGTTTCAAGAAGCTGACATTGTCGGGGCAACGGAATCCTTTGTAAAATACAGTTATTTGGTCAAAAACGTGAATGACATTCCGCGTGTTATGAAAGAAGCTTTTTATATTGCGCAAACAGGAAGAAAAGGTCCGGTATTGATTGATATGCCGATTGATATACAGAAAGATGAAATTACGTCATTTACTTATCCGGAAGAGGTTCATTTACGAACTTATAAACCGACAGTCAAAGGTCATTCGGTTCAAATCAAGAAAGTCATGATGGAACTTGAAAAGGCACAACGACCGATTCTTTGTGTTGGCGGCGGAGTTATTTTAAGCGGTGCCCAAAAAGAAATCATTCAGTTTGCAGAAAAAATCAAGTTACCAATGGTGTCAACGATGATGGGAATCGGTGTTTTACCATCCAATCATTTTTTGAACATCGGGATGGTAGGCAATAATGGTAAAAAATATGCCAATCGTGCCATCAACGAGTCGGATGTTCTTATTATGGTTGGCGCACGTGTCGCAGACAGAGCGGTCAAACAACCGGATCTCGTGATGCAGAATAAAGTATTGATTCACATTGATATCGATCCTGCCGAAATCGGAAAGAATGCCGGTCCTTCCATTCCGCTCGTCGGAGATGCGAAGAATATATTCCGCGAATTGAATCGATATGAGGCTGATATGGATTTTAGCGATTGGCTCTCCACTTTGGAAGATTACAAGAACGCATGTCAACCGAAGGACGAATTGAATGAGCAAAACATAACGCCTTCTGAAATTGTACGAATATTGTCGCAACAATTACCGGATGACGCCATATATGTCGCAGATGTCGGGCAGAATCAGATTTGGTCCTGCAATCACTACATTGTGAAAAAAGGTAAATTCCTGACATCCGGAGGTATGGGAACCATGGGTTATTCCATTCCGGCTGCAATCGGTGCCAAAATGGCGGCAGCGGAGAAGTGTGTAGTGGCAGTGTGCGGTGATGGGTCTTTTCAAATGGCATTGCCGGAATTGGCAACGCTGATTCAAGAACACTTAAATGTCAAAATACTTGTAATGAATAATCAGTGTCTGGGAATGATTAGAGAATACCAACACAAGTATTATGAGAATCGGTATACGATGTATGATTTATCTGCGGGACCGAATCTTCAAAAGATAGCCGAAGCATATGGGATTAATTACATGTGTCTGAAGGGTGACGATGACATAGAACGTACAATGAGGGTTTTTTTAACTAAAAATGAACCTGTCATTTTGGAATGCATGATTGATTCCGCGGGATTTACCGCATCATAAGACGAAGTATAAGGAGGACCTGTTTGTGAAAAGAATATATTCTGTTACAGTAGAAAACCGTTCCGGTGTACTGTCAAAAGTAGCGGGACTTTTCTCCAGAAGGTCGTACAATATTGACAGTCTGACGGTGGGGGAGACGGAAGACCCACAGGTTTCATGTATGACAATTGTAAGCAGCGGGACCGAACGTATTATTGAACAAATCGAAAAACAGCTTAACAAAAAGCTGGATGTCATTAAGGTTCGTACTTTTGATGAAAAACAAGCGATTTGCAGAGAACAAATGCTTTTAAAAATCAAGTACAATAAAAATAACCGTAGAGAAATAATGGAAATCTGTGAGGTATTGAAAGCTGAAATTGTTGACACTTCGCCGACGCATATGATTATTCATATTTGTGACACACCGGAGAATGTGAACAAACTGCTGGTTATGCTTCATAAGTTCAATATCGTGGAAGTATCAAGAACCGGAACGTTGGCAATGCTAAAGTGTTCCGATACAGAGGTATAAAATAAGCATGTCGGAGTGACGGCGTATGAATCATAATCATCAGGGATTATTGCAGCAAATTACAAAGGGCGATATCATTTTAGCGGTTGCCTTGGCATTGTTTTCGGTACTTTTAGCCATATTATTGATACGAAGTCAGACAGCAGGCTCATATGTGGAAGTTACCGTAGAAGGTGCGTTGTATGGTGCTTATTCATTGAACGAAGATCAAACAATTACAATTTCCGGAGAAACGGGAGAAAATATTCTTAAAATTTCGAACGGAGTTGCAGATATGATATCTGCGGATTGCGTGAACCAAAACTGTGTACACCAAAACCCCATTCATAATCGGGGGGAAAGCATCATATGTCTGCCTCATCGCGTGGTTATTACTGTTTTTAGCAAGAGCGAGGCTGAATTCGATGCAATATCTCAGTGAGAAAGCGTGTCATGATGGTGAATATGAAGAATAAAGTTGCATATTTGGGCGTTTTTTTGGCATTTGCATTAATCTTGGGATATGTTGAGTCGCTGATTCCATTTGCATTCGGCATTCCGGGCATGAAATTGGGGCTTCCGAACTTGGCAGTTTTGCTATGTTTATATCTGTTTGGCAAGAGAGAAGCGTTTCTGGTGAATGTGATGAGAATTGTTTTAAGTGCGTTTCTGTTTACCAATATGTATGCATTGCTTTATTCGCTGGCGGGGGCCGTTTTTAGTTTTGCGGTACTATGTGCCCTATATAATTCAAAACATTTTAGTCCCATTGGTGTCAGTATCGCAGGTGCGGCAGCACACAACTTGGGACAAATTGTCATTGCGATTCTTATGACGTCCACGTTTGGAATTGCTTTTTATCTGCCGCCGTTGTTGCTTTGTGGCATTGTGACGGGCGCAATGATTGGAATGGTATGTATGCTCGTCAAACCGGGATTGACCAAAATAATGAAACAAAATATACGGAGGTTGTAATGTACGCTTATTTAATCGGAGAAGTAAAGGATTTAAGTGAAGACAATGTGGTATTGGAAGTCAACCATATCGGATACAATATTCGCATTTCTGCCCGTGTTGCGGCGCAATTGCCCTCCCTTGATCATGAGGTTATGCTGTATACCTATACATATGTCAAGGAAGATGCATTACAATTGTATGGATTTTTGCTAAAAGACGAGATTACATTGTTTAAAATGTTGTTGCAAGTCAGCGGTATCGGTCCCAAAGGGGCACTTTCCGTTTTATCTGTTTTTGATGCGGATTCACTTAGATTGGCAATCTTATCCTCCGATGTCAAAACCATTGCAAAAGCTCCCGGTATCGGAAGAAAAACAGCAGAACGCTTGATTCTTGATTTAAAAGACAAGGTGTCATTGGAAGAAATCGGATTTATGAGTCAGGAGACAGCCGCACAATCGCAGGGAACCATGAGTCCTGCGAAACAAGAAGCGGTGGAGGCACTGACCGCACTCGGATACTCTGCTTCGGATGCATTGCGAGCGGTTAAGAGCACGGGATTGGTACAGGATGAAGATACGGAAACGATATTAAAAGCGGCACTGAAGAAATTATAAGGTGAGAGAATCATGACAAAGAGAGTGATAGAAACAAATTTACAGGAAGAAGACTTAAGAATCGAAGGTACACTGCGTCCGCAATTGCTACGCGATTACATCGGTCAAGAAAAGGCAAAAGAAAGTCTAAAAATATACATCGATGCGGCGAAACAGCGTGGCGACGCACTGGATCATGTCTTGTTTTACGGGCCTCCGGGTCTGGGAAAAACAACCCTTGCCGGGATCATTGCCAATGAAATGGGCGTTCATATGAAGATTACAAGCGGTCCGGCAATTGAGAAACCCGGAGAACTTGCGGCGATACTGAACAATCTGGAAGAAGGGGATGTTTTGTTTATCGATGAGATTCACAGATTGAATCGACAAGTTGAGGAAGTTCTTTATCCGGCAATGGAAGATTATGTTATTGACATTATGATCGGGAAAGGGCCGACGGCGCGTTCGGTACGCTTGGATTTACCACATTTTACATTGATTGGCGCAACAACAAGAGCCGGACTTTTAACAGCACCTTTACGCGATCGTTTCGGTGTGATTCACCATTTGGAATTCTACAGTGTTGAGGAACTGGAAACAATTATAATGAATTCTGCGAATAAGTTATTTGTTGAGATTGACAGAGAAGGTGCGAACGAACTTGCACGCAGAAGCAGGGGAACACCGCGACTTGCCAACCGCATATTAAAACGTGTTCGTGATTTTGCACAGGTCAAATACGACGGTGTCATTACACAGAGTATTGCAATGACGGCGCTGGATTTACTGGAAGTTGACAAACTGGGATTGGACCGATTGGACAGAGCGATATTGACCATGATGATTGAAAAATACAAAGGCGGACCGGTTGGTTTGGATACGCTTGCGGCATCGATAGGTGAGGATGCAGGGACCATTGAGGATGTTTACGAACCGTATCTTCTGAAGAATGGATTTATTTCAAGAACGCCGCGAGGAAGAGTCGCAACGGAATATGCATATCAGCATCTGGGATATCCTTATATACAAGACGAGAAGTGATTTTAAGGTTGTTTTTTTATCTGTATTCATGTATACTTTCATTGGATAAAGAGCGAGAGAATTCGCAGAACGGAGTGAACTTATGGCGGCTAAGACGGATGTAGAAGTAATCATTGACGGCAAGGTTTTTACAATTAGCGGATATGAAAGCGAAGAATATTTACAGAAAGTTGCGTCATACATTAACAATAAAACAGCAGAATACAGTAAACTGGACTCTTTTCGAAAGATGACACTGGATTATCAATGCGTCTTACTCCAATTGAATATTGCAGACGATTACTTCAAGGCAAAGAAACAGATTTCTTTGCTCGAAGATGAAATCAAAGACAAAGATGATGAACTTTGCAATATTAAACATGAGTTGATTTCCACACAAATCAAGTTGGAAAGTACGGATAAGAGCCTCAAAAGTACGAAAGAGGAGTTGAATGAGTGCGGTAAGAAAATCATTCGCCTTGAGACAGAGCTAAAAGAAAGAGAAAAGAAAAATTAGAGAAAGGCTGTCATTAGACAGCCTTTCGTGTCAACATAACAATTGGTGAATCAGAGGACGAGAAACATAAATGGAGAGAGAACATATACCGGAATTATTGTCTCCGGCAGGAGATGCAGAAGGAATGAGAGCCGCAATCAATGCCGGTGCAGATGCGATATATTTGGGCGGCGATCGATTCGGAGCAAGAGCTTACGCCAAGAATTTTTCAGTACAGGAGATTTTGGACGGGCTGTTTTATGCACATGTTCGCGGCAAGAAGATATATTTAACGGTCAATACGGTTCTAAAAAACACAGAAATCAAGGAATTGTATACATATCTGCAACCGCTTGTAAAAGGCGGTCTTGATGGCGTTATTGTTCAAGACTATGGCGTGGCGCATGTCATCGGATCATGTTTCCCGAATCTTCCATTACATGCCAGTACACAGATGGCAATAACGAGTGCTTATGGTGCAAAGGAGCTTCTTGCGCACGGCTTTTCGAGAGTGGTACCCGCAAGAGAATTGTCAGCGGAAGAAATCAAAGATATCGCCAAAACAGGGATAGAAACGGAAATTTTTATCCACGGAGCCATGTGCTATTGCTATTCGGGACAATGCCTTTTCAGCAGTATGTTAGGTCAAAGAAGCGGAAATCGCGGCAGATGTGCACAACCATGCCGTTTACCCTATGAATATGAAGGAGAAAAAGAACCGCATTATCTGTTGAGTATGAAAGATATGTGTACACTGAATATCTTGCCGCTCATAATACAAACATCAGCATCTTCTCTAAAAATCGAGGGCAGAATGAAGAATGCGGCGTATACGGCAGGCGTAACCGCAATTTATCGAAAATACATCGATTTGTATCAGAGTCTTTCAAATAAAGCGGATTATCAAGTTGATGTTGCGGATATGAAGCGATTACAACAATTGTATGTTCGTTCACAACAGCAGACCGGATATTATAGTAAAGAAAAAGGGCGTGACATGATTACGCTCATAAATCCGGGGTATAGCGGAGACGATAAAACATACATCGATGAGGTTCATGAGCAATATGTCAATACAGAAGCACCTTTACCGGTTGATGCGTATGCAGATTTTACGATTGGACAACCGATGAAACTGACATTGCGATTTCAAAACGATTTTTATACGGTTGATATCTGCGCAACCGGGGATACCGTACTCGAAGCAAAGAACAGACCGTTGCTTCCGGAACAAGTCAAAGAACGCATATGTAAGACCGGTGGAAGCGGATATGAAATAAAGAATATTGAATTGCATTTAGACGAACAATCATTTGTCCCCGTCGGAAGCATCAATGAACTAAAAAGAAATGCAATACAACTTTTAGATCATGCGTTAAGAAAAAGTGTAGAAGAAAGTGCAGCGAAGGAATCCGAAGAGGTCTGTGAGTGGCAAAATCGTGAAACGATGACCGCGTCGGAACCAAAAGGTGAAGAAATAATCGTTTTTGTGAATGATATGGAACAACTGCGGAGCGTTCTATCCCAGGGGGTATTTCGTCGAATTGTTATTTCAGATCAAATATTTATGAATTATACTTATGAAGAATTATCAAAAATTACCGGATGTCATCAGACATTGATGTTGCAGATGCCTGCTGTATGCAGAAATGCGCAGTTTTCGAAGGCGTTTGCGTACAGAATTCTTCTTTATGAGAGAGCAGGAACAGACAGAATTTATTGTAATCAAGCAGACCAAGTATACTTTTTGGAGCATATCGGGTATTGTCATGAAATAGCGGGAGATATCAATTTATATTGTTGCAATGATCAAGTAGCTCAATTTTGGAAGAATCGCGTACACGCCTATACGGTTTCTGCGGAATTGAACCGATATGAAATCATAGGACTTGCGGTTCCAAAGGAAATCATTGTTTATGGAGCGATGCCTCTGATGCATACCGCTAATTGTGTCGCCAACACGTCAAAAGATTGTCGTAAGAGACAAAAGAGACGTGAGGAAGTGTGTTATCTGACGGACAGACAGGGCATAAAATTTCCTGTACAATTGCATTGCGACGACGCACATTGCTACAATACTATTTTTAACAGCGTACCAATTTCGTTGCATAAGCAATGGGAGAAGGTGGTTGATTGTAAGGCAAGTGCATATCAGATTCGGTTTACCACAGAACAAAGCGATCGCGTGAATGAAGTATTGTCATTGTTTCGGCAACTTATGGTATCAGGAAGCGGTGAATCTTCGTTTACTTATACGAACGGACATTTTTTGAAGGGAATTATGTAATATATGGCGAGCTTTTTGGCAGAAACATCCAACTATATCATGACATTGGCCTTGGCATTGTTTGTTATATGCAATGTTGTGTTTCTTGTACAAAAAAGTGAAAATAAACATTTCGGTCTTGTTATAGCGCAGAATTTATTGGTGATTTTGATTCATGCGGTGGCGTATACAACATTATATATTCGATCAGGTGATGTCGGTTACTTTTTCTTTTTTGCATATCAGGAATTACTGTTATTCGGTATGATGCTGATTTTTAGAATTCTTTATCGAAAATGCAGTCAACTTTTACTGAATAACATGAACTTACTGCTGATGATTGGTTTCATCATCTTGGGGCGACTTGATATGAAATCAGCAATCAGACAATTTGTAATCACAATTGTAGCGATGATGATTTCGCTGGCGATTCCCTTTGTTTTACAGAAATTCATATTGATTTGGCGTAAAATGACATGGCTCTACTGTGGAATCGGTGTCTTTCTGTTAACCTCGGTTTTATTGCTTTCCGAAGTAACGCATGGTTCCAAACTTGCATTTCAATTAGGATTTGTTGCTTTTCAGCCTTCGGAATTCATCAAAATCACATTGGTCTTTTTTATCGCATCAATGTTGAAAAAATCAACCGATTTGAAACGAATTCTGCTGTCGGCCGGCGCTGCAATGGCACATATTTTGCTTTTGGTTTTATCTAAGGACCTGGGCATGTCTGCAATCTATTTTGTTGTCTATGCATTTATGCTTTTTATCGCAACAGAAAAAATAGGTCTCTTTGCAGCCTGTACAGGCATCGGTGGTGTAGCGGCTGTTCTTGCATATCTGAAGTTTAGTCACGTTCGGGTGCGCGTGCAGACTTGGCTAAATCCATGGAATGACTTAGATAAAAAGGGATACCAACTAACGCAATCATTGTTCGCAATCGGAACGGGTGGTTGGTTTGGCATGGGATTGTTACAAGGGGCACCGGCGACGATACCATATGTTAACAAAGATTTTATCTTTTCTGCCATTGCAGAGGAGATGGGAGTGTTATTTTCGCTGATACTGTTATGCGTTTATTTATCGATTCTTGCAGCATTGCTTCAATATGCCAAACAAAGTGGAGACATGTTCAACAAATTAATATTGAGCGGATTTGGAATCATGATGATTTTTCAGGTGTTTTTAACCGTTGGCGGCGGAACCAGATTCATCCCGCTAACCGGCGTAACACTACCGCTAATCAGTACCGGCGGCAGTTCGGTAGCGTCAACATTGCTTAATTTTGCAATTCTACAGGGAATCATCATGATTGTCAAAAAAGAAGCAATTGCAGAAGAAAATGAGCACACGGAAAAAACGATTGAAGAAGTTGCGGCGGAAACGACAGCGGTTGTGAAGAAAAAAAGAGCCCTTCGTTTTGCAATGGTTTCATTTATGGTTCTATTTGTTTTAATGATTGCGAATGTATGTTTCTTTCTAATCAATGACAGCTACGATGCGATATGTAATTCATACAATTCATCACGTGCACAAGCACTTGCCAAACAGAATGTAAGAGGAACGATATTTGCCGATAGCGGAGAGATTTTGGCATATACGAAACAACAATCCGGAGATGAACCGGAAGAACGAATATATCCGTACGGAGAAGAATTCGCTCATGTAGTAGGATTTGATACCAACGGCAGAATGGGAATTGAAAGTATTGCCAATATGAGTCTGTTGAAATCCGATGTTTCCATTCGGGATAAAATCAATGCA
>CAYMCV010000020.1:16135-27625 GCA_964389005.1 uncultured Lachnospiraceae bacterium
AGATATTGAGGGAAGAAAGAATCCCGGAGACAACGTATTTACGACATTACAGGTAAATTTACAAAAGTCCGCATATGAGGCACTTGGAGACAATGAAGGAGCCATCATTGCGATGAATCCCAAAACCGGAGCCATATTGGCAATGGTATCCAAACCGGATTTTGACCCGGCTACAATCGATACTGTTTGGAATCATATCATCAATGATGAAAACAATTCCGTTCTGTTGAATCGTGCCACACAAGGAGTATATCCGCCGGGTTCTATATTTAAAATGATTGATACAATTGAGTATTTAAGAGAAAATCAAAATGACTATTCACAATACACGTACGAATGCAATGGCGTCGAGCAGTTCGGTGATTCGCAGATTTCATGTTATCATGGCACGGTACATGGAACGATAGATTTTAAAACGGCATTTGCAAAGTCATGTAACTGTGCGTTTGCAGGTATGGGAAATGATTTTGAAAGAAAGAAATTCGCGGACACATTACAACAGATGTTGTTCAATTCCGACTTACCGATTCGGATGTCCTATAACAAGAGTAAAGCAGATATCACAAAAGAAACATCTCAGAGCGATTTGTTACAGGCTGCAATCGGTCAGGGAACAATGCAAATGACACCGATTCATGTTGCAATGTTGACATCCGCAATTGCAAATGACGGAGAATTAATGAAACCATATATTGTTTCACGTGTTGAGAATGCCAAAAATGAAATCATCCATAATTACGAGCCGCAAAGTTACGACAATATTATGACAAATGAAGAATCAGATTATTTGACAGAATTGATGGTAGCTGTGATTGAAGAAGGAACGGGGCATGTCTTGAAGGATGCGGGTTATCATGCGGCCGGCAAGACCGGTTCTGCGGAATACTTGGATAATAAAACCAAGAGCCATGCGTGGTTTACGGGGTTTGCACCATATGATAATCCCGAAATTGTTGTAACGGTTCTTGTTGAGAACGGTGGTTCTGGTGGGAATGTTGCAGCACCGATGGCAAAAACTGTCATGGATGCATACTTTGGTAAATAATTTCTTTGCTTTTTTGCACAAAAAGTTGTATGATATTGTTGAGAAGAATGCTTTTTAACTTCATATTGGGAAGGAGCAATCATATGTTTAATCAATTATTTGGAAAGTATTTGGTGGATACCAAGCACCTTACATCCGAACAACTGTCGGAAGTGGTGACAATGGGGAGCAAAATCCGTGTCAAACTGGGTTTGATTGCGGTTTCGGAACGGTTGCTAACCATTCAACAAGCAGATGAGATTAATCGTTTACAGGCAGTTATGGACAAGCGATTCGGCGATATTGCTGTTGAAAAAGGCTATCTGACGGAAGATCAAGTTTCGAGATTACTTGGTTTGCAAGGGAATGCATACCTTACATTTGCACAAATTTTAACCGATAAGTGCTATATGACGTTAGATGAGATTGAAGTTGCATTGGCGGAATATCAGAAGAAGTACGGATTTACCATGACGGATATGGAAGCATTGAGAAGCGGTGACGTTGACAGAATCGTCCCCTTGTTTTTGCCTCATATCGAGGAGCCGCTGTATACGGAGTTGATCGGTGTTGCAATTCGTACATTAATTCGTTTGATTGATGCAGATACATATTTGTTAAAAGCAACGTTTACGGATGCATTCGATGCCGATAAAATTGCAATGCAAGACTTGAACGGAGAACATAAGGCGAGTTTGGCATTTAGCGCAAAGGGAGATAATTTACTGGCGATTGCTGATACATTTGCAGGAGAATCTTTTGATAAAGTGGATGCGGATGCTTTGGATGCGGTGTCGGAATTTATCAATTGTATTAACGGATTATTTGCAACCGGTATCAGTTATTCAAAGATAGAGATGGATATGTTGCCACCGGCATATTATGCCACACCTGTTAAGGCAACAGCAAGACAGATTTGCGTAATTCCTTTGTACATTCGAGGAAAAAGAGTTGAACTTTTGGTAACCTTTGATGAAATGATGAGTGTTTAGGAGGAAGAAAGAATGTCAAAGATATTAATTGTTGATGATTCGAGGACATCACGAAAGGTTTTGCGAGGCATTTTGGAGTCTAGCGGACATGAAATTTTGGATGAGGCCGTTGACGGGAAAGACGGTGTTGAGAAGTTTCGCACGCTTTCACCGGAGATTACAACCTTGGATATAACGATGCCTATCATGGATGGGTTGGATGCTTTAAAAGCAATCAAGGAAATGAATCCAAATGCCAAAATTATCATGGTTACAGCGGCGGGACAACAAAGTAAGATGGTAGAGGCAATCAAACTCGGAGCGTCGGAGTTTTTGACCAAACCGTTTGAAGCTGAACAAATATTGAAATTGATTGATAAGATGTGAGTAAGATGCAAGTGCTCGGTGACGGACACTTGCATTTTAACTTATGAAGGACTATACTGTCAGTAGTTTGACGTCACACCAACAGGAGGAATTGCAGTGATTGAAGCAACAAGCTGTGGCGGTGTGGTTATTTTTAGGGGTAAGATTCTTTTACTTTATAAAAATTACAGAAACAAATATGAAGGATGGGTTTTACCTAAAGGAACTGTTGAGGCAGGAGAGGAATTTCAAGACACCGCTATTCGCGAAGTTTTGGAAGAATCCGGTGCCAAAGCAACAATCATTAAATACATTGGAAAGAGTTCATATTCTTTTAATGTTCCTGAGGATACGGTCGAGAAAGAAGTGCATTGGTATTTAATGATGGCGGACAGTTACTATAATAAACCGCAACGCGAAGAATTTTTTATGGATTCCGGATTCTATAAGTATCATGAAGCATATCATTTATTGAAATTTTCCAACGAGAAACAGATTCTCGAACGGGCCTACAATGATTATTTAGGTCTCAAAAAGGATAATTTATGGGGAAACCGGAAATACTATTCGTAAGTTTTATCATTTTAAGCGAATATTTTTACTTGAAAAAAGAAAGCAAATTGCTTTCTTTTTTGATGATTCTATGATATAATCATAAGGCATTTATTGTGTTATTATACATAGTACCAAGAATTGGGAGGCAAAGAATGAATCAGGATTGGGACAAGGAATCTTTTGAATGGTCTGAAGATGAGGAAGAAGACCTTTCGACAGATTCGGAGTTAACGCAGGAACCAAGCGGGGGCAAAACGAAGAAAAAGAGAACCAAATTTCAAATGTTATTGCAGAAAATATCTGTTATGGATATCATCATTGCGTTTGTGGGTGTTATTGTTGTAATTGCGGCAATTGCACTCGGAATTACTTTAAAAAACAAAGCAGACATTGCAAAAGCAGAAGAACAAGAGTTTCAAGAAATCACAGGAATGTACGGTAAAGATACAGAGATTTCCGTTGTATTTGAGTCATATTGCAGAGATTTGCAGATTAAATTTATCAACAAAGGCACCGGCAAATTGATTGCAAATGTAGATTTTGAAATTGACATCATATCACCGGCCGGAGAAGAAAGCATATGGGTTGATGAGGATGAAGACGGCATCATTTATTACTCCGATTTAACGCCGGGTAGTTATACAGTTAGTATGGCTTCCAAGAATATGTTTAAATACTCAACTTCCTCCAAGGATATTTCTGTTAAGAATGAATATGATTTCCAAAAGACCGAAATTATGTGCGAAACATTGACAGAAGGTGAAATTGACAAGAGTGTTGAAGATGCATTACAAGTCAATGAACAGAGTTCCGTTGGAGCGACACTGCAGGATACGGTACAGTGGGTCGAGTCGACGGTCGTTGAAATACCCTATATTGAAATTGACAAATCCAAGATCATTAACCCGGATACGAAACTTAATTTAACAATCGCTTCCAATACGGAATACGAGGAACCGTCTGTATTTGTAGCAAATGCAGTTTATGCAAGCAAGCGTTGCAATATGTTTATCGGCAATACACAATTACCGAATGCTATGCGACAAGAAGCAGATAGAATTGTTTTGGCAAGTGCACAATCGGGGACGACAACGCCAACAACACCGACAACACCAACGACACCAACGACACCGGATCCGACGACACCAACAATACCGACGGACGTTGTTTTAAAAGCATCCTCCGTAAGTTTGACGGTTGGACAGAAAGTGACGATCGGTTTGGATGCAACTTCTGTAACAGATGTAAAATGGGAGTTGGGTGATCCACAGTCAACAATTGTCAGCGTGAATGGGACTACAGGTGAGATAACAGCATTGGCGGTAGGGACGGCAATAGTTAAGGCTAGATGTATCAGTGATCCTAATTTGGTAAAAGATTGCACAGTGACGGTGACTGCTCCGGTTGTTACTGTTAGCAAGACCGAAATTACAAGCACAGGTTCCGGTGTGAGAGTCGGAGAAATTTTGCAATTAACAGGAAAGGTAACATACTCTGATGCGACTGTATCAACCACGGACATTACATGGTCCAGTGCCAATACGGCATATGCAACTGTGGAAGCGACAACGGGAAAAGTTACCGGTGTGGCTGCAGGGCAGGTTGTGATATATGCGACATCAACAAAAGACAACAGTAAAGTAGCATCCATTACTGTTATTGTTTCGGATGCGATTCCAAAAGCGACGGCTATTACGGTTACGCCTGACAAAGCTACCTTGAACTGGAAAACACCTCTTGATGTTGCGTCGATGTCAACGACATTAACTGCAAATGTTACCTTATCACAGGGTGTAGATAAATCTGTTGTATGGACATCTTCCGATACAAATGTCGTAACAGTTGATGCTTACGGAAAAGTTACGGGCGTAGGCCCCGGATGTGCAACAATTACCGCAACGACAGTTGCTGTAAGCGCAAATGAACCGGGCAAGAAGTTAAGCGCATCGGCAATTATCAATGTCAATGGATTTACAATGACAATTGATCACAGCGCAGAGCGAATTTTAGAAGGTACTTCGTTTACCATTACGCCGACAATGACCAATTATCCGACAGGTTCCATTACATGGACATCAAGCAATCAGTCGGTTGCTTCGGTTACAAACGGTGTCGTTACAGGTATTTCTTCCGGTACGGCAACAATAACCGCAACTTCTGTTGACAAAGATTTAAGCGGCAGACCCATTGCCATCAATTGTTCTGTTACTGTAGTACGTAAACCACAGAATGATACTTCGACAGCATTGATTAACAAGTCAGGCAAACAGATATTTGTTGAGAAATCTTCCGGAGAGTATGTCAAAGCAACATCTTCCGACTATTATAAAACCGGAGCAAAATACTACGTATCAACCGATGGATTGTGCGAGTACACAGGATGGCAGACATTTGATGACGGAACCTATTATTACGGTCCGGATAAGAAACCGGTTACGGGAACACAAGTCATTCGCGGAATCAAATATCAATTTGACGATAAGGGTGTTTTACAGAATAACTATTCTTATGGATTGGATGTATCTTCCAATGATGATGCAGTAGACTTTCAGTGGGCTGCCCAACAGGGGATGACATTTGCAATGATACGTTGCGGATATCGTGGCGCCGTAAACCATGAAGTGATTCAGGATGCGGCATGTGAAGAGAATATTAAGGCTGCGCAAGAAGCAGGGATGTCAGTCGGGCTTTATTTTGAGTCGCAGGCTACGGATGTCAAGCAAGCGATTGACGAAGCATCTATGGCAATTGCAATAGCAGATAAGTATGAAATCTACAATTGCAAGATTTTTATGGTATGCGGTAAAGGAAATGAATCATTAAATGCCATGAATGCAGCTTCCCGTACAGTATTAGCTTCAGCTTTCTGCCAAACGGTTCAGAACAATTACTACAGTGCCGGCGTTATGGGATCGGCTTCTTGGATAAAAACGAACTTGAATACCGTCGACCTGGGAGAAAATTGTATGATCTGGATTTCCGAGTATGTGTCGGAATTGAATTATAACGGCAAGTGCGATTTGTGGCAACAGGGAATGCTCACGCAAGACGGTAAATCAGTACGCCGTAATGTGTGGATGCAAGGTTCTTATGATTATACGGAATAGTAGTACGATGGCAAAGGCGGGGAATCACAGTGAAATTCAGTCAAAATCTTTACACGGACGAAGCGGCTTTGAAGAACAAAAAATCAATCATACATAAATTGAAACGAAATCGTATGCAGGCTTCGGTTTATGTAATAACGCTTAATTTGTCAACAATGCGTCCGGAACTGATTCACTCAGTGTTTTTACAACAAAAATACTATAAAAAAAACCCGCCGTATGTGATAGGAATTGCTATGAGTGCTGAATCCGGAATGGAAATATTGTGCAAGATTGTTTCAGAAAACCTCACAGAAAGTGGAACGATAAATATTTGTGATAAATTCATGGAACCGAAAGTAATGAAGCGGAGAAAAGGGGGAAGTCGATGCACATCTTCCTGATGGTACTTAAAATCATTGGTATTGTCATAATCTCCATTGTGGCAATAATACTTTTAGCCGCTCTGTTATTATTGTTTTGGCCTATCAGATATCGAATACGATTTGAGAAGAAAGATAACTTTTATTTCAAATTCAAAGCAACATGGTTGCTACATGTGATTTCGGCGCGATTTCTATACCAAGACAAAGCAACTTTTGTTGTAAGGATACTGGGAATACCGGTTTACAGGAGAAATCTCGACGATCAGAAGGCTGAAAACGGTGACGATGCGACCGATACAAGCGACAAAACGGATACTTCGTTGCAAACAGAATCAACATTGCAGAATCATACGGTTGATAATGAGAATCAAGAAGTTGCCGAGCAACAAACATCGGATGGAACTGTTGAAATTGACGAATCGGCAGATGATAAAGATAACGAAGATGCTGATGATAATGAATTGACGCCGGAAGAACAAGTTGAAGAAGATGAGATTTCATCACTGGGTTTCTTTGGGAAAATCAAATATTTTTTGAAAAAAATGAAAGAACTGTTTCTGGCAATAAAAGAAAAATGTTCCAACATTGAGTACACATTCCAAAGAATCTATGCTAAAATAAAAGAGTCTTATGCTTTGGCGCAGTATTATTATAAAGTATGGAATCGTCCAAAAACCAAAACATCGTTGTTGATGTGTAAGACGCAATTGTTTAAATTACTAAAACACTTAAAACCGCGAAAATTCCGTTCGGTATTGGAGTTTGGCACGGGTGATCCCGCAAGTACGGCACAGATATACGGTTATTACTGTATGGCGCAACCGTGGCTTGGAAAGAATGTCATCATGAACCCGCATTTTGAAGAAAAGGTTTTGACGACTCATACTGACGCACGCGGACGCGTATTCATAGTGACATTGATAAAAATTGCATGGAAACTGTATTTTGATAAAGATTTGAGACAACTGATACGTTTGGTAAAACGGGAGGGTAAGAAGAATGGCAGAAAATAATTTTGGCGGAGTTGTTGATTCATTAATGAAGGGTATGGAAGGATTTTTGTCATCCAAAACCGTTGTCGGTGATGCGACCACAATAGGAGATACAATCATTGTACCGCTTGTCGACGTAACATTCGGCGTTGGTGCCGGAACGGGTGCCGGAGAGAAAAAGAACGGAGGCGCAGGAGCAATGAGCGGAAAAATGACTCCGAGCGCAGTACTCGTCATTCGTGAAGGACAAACGAAACTTGTAAATATTAAGAATCAGGATAGTGTAACAAAAATGCTCGATATGATTCCGGAATTGGTTGACAAGTTTGTAGCAAAAGGAAAAGAGAATGAACTGATGAAGGATGAGGATGCTGCCAAAGCAGCCTTCCCTACAGAAGAAGCATAAAAAGAAAAGCATTACTCAAGAAAAACCGTCATACGATAGAATAAGAAGGGTGTATGGCGGTTTTCAAAATGAAATCAAAGCGTTTTTGGGGATATACCATATTTTGGTTTGCAATCGGAATGCTATTTATGATGTTTGTTTCCAACAAATTCATTGGAAGTATTATTGTTGCGTTGCTTTTGATTGTTGGTTATAATATGTATTATTGCCATTAGACTATATTTTACTTTTTAAACGATGAATTCCTCGCTTCGATGTGAATTGTATGTGGGACATGCGATTACCGATTGCTTATTGCAAGTTGATGCATGGAGAATGTTATGGACAATTTTATCAGTATTTTAAGGGATGCTGCGTCTCCTGAAGAACTGGAAACGTATAAGGTACAGTTGTTCAGAGAGAATGTAAGGTTGCGTACCGACAGAACCGAATTGGATGAAATGAAGGAACAGTTGGAACGTGAAGCAAAACGATTGGACGAACAACAGTATAAATTGCAGGAAGAGCGCAGACAACTGAATGAAGAAACCAAACAACTAAAAAAAGAATTACAGACTGAGAGGAGGCGTCTGCAAGAAGATGCCATCTTTTTTGATAAAAAACAAAAGGTATTGGAACAAGCATTTCGGCAGTTGGATGTCGAGCGTAGAAGTCTGGAGCGTTCCAAACAAGAATTTGCAAATGAACAAAAAAGCATTGCAATGAATAATTCCGGCAGATGGTCAGAGTATTATCAGGGGGCTTATTTCAGAGGAGTTACCAATTCTCTGGCACTCAAAAAAAGATACAAAGATTTATTGAAAATATTCCATCCTGACAATATGAGCGGTGACAGCGATACGTTAATTCAGATAAATATGGAATATGAGAAATTGAAGAGGAATATCAATTAAGAGTTTATATCAAATGATATTAGAAATAATGAATCACACAAAAAAGAGTCTGACAATTCAGACTCTTTGCGCTTATCCGTCAAATGTTATGCTCTTTCAACTCTACCGGATTTCAAGCATGTGGTACAAACGTGCATTGTCTTAGAAGCGCCGTTTACCTTGCATCTAACCTTTCTGATATTGGAGTTCCAGATATGATTGGAACGTCTATGAGAGTGGCTGACATTATTCCCGAAATGTACACCCTTATCACAAATTTCACATTTTGCCATGATTTGCACCTCCTTCATGTAAATTAGTCCATACAGACCGCAACGTATGTATTTTAACAGATAGTTTTTCAGAATGCAAGCAAAAAATTAGAAATCGTTATTTATTAAAGATTTATTTATTTTTATGTTTCATTTTTTACCAAAAGAGGTTATAATATCTTAGGTCATTGCGACAATGTTATAAAAGAGAAAATGCAAGGAGGGTTATTATGAAAGGTTCGATGGATACACATATGGGCAGCATTTTGGTTGACAGCGATGTAATTGCCAATTATGCGGGAAATGTAGCGATGGAGTGTTACGGCGTTGTAGGCATGGCAGTCATTAATATGCGTGACGGAATTGCCGGTTTACTTAAGCGCGACAGTATTTCAAAAGGAATTACCGTTCGCATGGAGAACAATAAGATGTCACTGAATCTTCATATTATTGTTGCATACGGTGTTGGAATTATGGCGGTTGCCAATAATTTGATGAGCGAAGTCAAGTATAAAGTGGAAAGCTTCACGGGACTTGATGTGGAACGTGTAAATGTCTATATCGAAGGCGTGAAAGTGGTTGAATAAGGAGGAGCAGATACAGTGGCAGCGAATGTTTTAAATGCGGAACTTCTGGCAAAAATGTTTTTGGCGGGTGCGAAGAATCTTGAAAGCCAAAAGGAATATATTAACGAATTGAATGTTTTTCCCGTTCCGGACGGTGATACAGGAACCAATATGACGTTAACGATCATGGCGGCAGCAAAGGAACTTTCCGGTTTGGAGAATCCGTCCATGCAATCTGTTTGCAAAGCAATTTCGTCAGGCTCTTTGCGTGGAGCAAGAGGAAACTCCGGTGTTATTTTAAGTCAGTTAATCAGAGGATTTACAAAAATTGTTTGTGAACTTCAGGAAGTCGATGTTGCGGCATTGGCGGATGCGTGTGACTGTGCAACCAAAACGGCATACAAAGCAGTTATGAAGCCCAAAGAAGGAACCATATTGACGGTAGCGGCTGGAACCGCGATGAAAGCACGTGAGCTTGCTGACAGTGGCGAGACTTCCATGCAGGTTTTTCTTGAAAAATTAGTTGAACATGCAACATATGTTTTGAGCACTACACCTGATTTATTACCGGTGTTGAAACAGGCCGGCGTAGTTGATTCCGGCGGACAAGGTTTATTGGAAGTTTTCAAAGGTGCTGTTGACGTATATAACGGAAAAGAAATTGATTATAAAATTGAGCCGGCTGTTTCACCAAAGAAAACAGGGGCCGGTTCCGAAGATATCAGCACGGCAGATATAAGATATGGATATTGCACAGAATTTATCATTCTTTTGAATAAGAACTTTAATATCAAACAGGAGATGGATTTTAAAGATTTCTTGGAATCAATCGGTGACTCAATTGTTGTGGTTGCAGATGATGAAGTTGTGAAAGTTCATGTGCATACGAATGATCCCGGTCTTGCAATTCAGAGAGCAATGAAATTTGGTATGCTCTCCAATATGAAAATAGACAATATGCGTCTTGAACATCAGGAGAAAGTTATTAAAGAAGCTGAGAAAGAAGCACAAAAAGCCGTAGCCGTAGCTGCAGATGTTCCGATGGAATGCAAGGAATACGGATTTATTGCCGTTTCGGCAGGTGAAGGAATGAGTGGAATCTTCTCAAGCCTTGGCGTTGATTATATCATTGAAGGCGGTCAGACAATGAATCCGAGTACAGAGGATATGTTGAATGCCATCGAAAAAGTAAACGCCAACAACATATTTATTCTACCGAACAACAAGAACATTATTTTAGCCGCAAATCAAGCAAGAGACTTAACGGAAGACAAAAATATCATTGTCATCCCGACGAAGACTGTGCCACAGGGAATCACGGCAATCATTAATTTCATGGGAGATGTAAATCCCGAAGATAATGAAGCACAGATGGAAGCTGAAATAATGAATGTCAAGACAGGTCAAGTTACTTATGCAGTCAGAGATACCGTGATAGATGACAAGAAGATACGTCAAGGTGATTTTATGGGTATCGGCGATAAGGGAATTCTATCTGTCGGAAAAGATATGAAGAAAGTCATCATTTCCATGTTGAAAGAAATGATATCGGAAGATGACGAATTAATCAGTATATATTACGGAGAGGAGATTTCGGAAGAGGATGCGAATCGCATGTCCGAAGAAATTTCAAAAATATATCCCAAGATCGATGTAGAGTTACAATATGGTGGTCAACCGGTATACTATTATGTACTTTCGGTGGAGTAATGCATGAAGAATGGAATGCTCCAATTACAAGCATCAAGGGAATTGGAGAACAAAAAGCGAGATTATTTGATAAACTAAATATTCGAACCATAGAAGAATTGATTCACTACTATCCCCGTGATTACCGAGAATATCCCGAATTGATTACAATTGACGCAATACATGAGGGAGAATCGGTTGCCGTACATGTACACGTATGTGATAATTTTTTCCAAAAGAAGATACGTGGCAAAGTGATAACCACTGTATCGGCGACGGATGATACGGGAAAGATTGGATTGGTG
>CAYMCV010000021.1:0-12113 GCA_964389005.1 uncultured Lachnospiraceae bacterium
ATTTAAGGCAGGTACTAAAGCCCAATGCTGAATTTGTGATGTTCGGAGTGGCCAGAATCAAAGGAAATCATTATGAATTGGCACAGCCGCAAATGTTTCACCCGTCTGAGTATGAGGAAAACAGGATGCGGCTGCAACCTGTTTACGGCACAACTGCCGGACTATCTTCAAAAACTATTTCAAAGTGCATTCAACAAGTGCTGATCAATGGATGCGTGGAGGAGGACTCATTAGAGGAATCATTTCGTGCGCAATACAATCTGGTTTCTGAAAGCGAGGCGATTAAAGGAATTCATTTTCCAGAAGATAGGAATCGGATGTTGACAGCAAGAAGACGCTTGGTTTTTGAGGAATTTTATCGTTTTTTTATTACACTTCATCAAATGCGTGAATCAAATTATGCCGTAAAAAGCAACTTTCCATTCATCGAAACTTCGGAATGCCGGCGTTTGACAGAAGCACTGCCTTATGCATTAACCAACGCGCAAAAACGCGTTTATCGTGAAATTGCAGATGATTTACAAAGTTCATTTGTTATGAATCGTTTGGTTCAGGGTGATGTGGGAAGCGGTAAAACCATCCTTGCGATATTGGCGATGTTAATGTGCGTAACGAATGGTTATCAGACTGCATTTATGGCTCCGACTGAAGTTTTGGCAGTACAACATTATCAATTGATGATGCGTTTGACTAAAACATATGATTTGCTTTTTCGATGCATATTGCTGACCGGAAAAATGACTATCAAAGAAAAGAGAGAAGCATATGAGAGCATTGCAGCGGGTACGGTAAATGCAATCATCGGGACACATGCATTGTTCCAGGAACGTGTAGAATATAGAAATTTAGCCTTAGTTGTTACGGATGAACAACACCGCTTTGGTGTCAAGCAACGAGAAGCGTTTATGAATAAAGGTGCTGAGCCACATGTGCTAATTATGAGTGCGACGCCGATTCCGAGAACATTGGCGACGGTTCTTTATGCAGATTTGCAGGTATCTGTGGTAGATGAATTACCACGACTCAGAAAACCAATTAAAAATTGCGTTGTGGATGTTTCGTACAGACCAACGGCATATACTTTTATACAAAAAGAGATTCAACAAGGGCATCAGGCATATGTGATATGCCCTCAGGTGGCGGACGATGAAGATTCTATGCTTGAAAACGTAACAGATTATGCCGGGAAATTAAGAATGACTTTACCGGATACAATTCGTATCAATACATTGCACGGTCAGATGAAATCAGCAGAAAAAGCAAGAATTATGGATAGTTTTGCAAAAGGTGATATAGATATACTGGTGTCGACAACTGTAATCGAGGTTGGAATCGATGTACCGAATGCGACTGTGATTATGATTGAAAATGCAGAACGATTCGGTCTTGCACAATTACATCAATTAAGAGGGCGTGTCGGAAGAGGAGATGCACAATCCTATTGCATTCTGATTGCGTCCGACAACAAAGAACACTCCAAAGAACGACTTCAAATATTGCTAAAAAGTAACGATGGTTTTTATATTGCAAATGAAGATTTGCGCCTGAGAGGACCGGGCGATTTGCTCGGAGTCAGACAGAGCGGAGAAATGTTGTTTCGCATCGGCGATATTTATAACGACAGCGAACTGCTTATGCTTGCATCGGAAGCGGCACAGAATACATGATATGGTACATTTAAACCGATTGGTTTCAAAAAAGTACCATATCATGTATTTTTTTCTTCTAATTCTGTATACTTTGTGTTATAATCTATCGGGAGAGTTTATCGAAACATTTTTCAAGACGAACAGTAATTTTTGATTTCATAAAAATCACATGATTGTGAGGAAGTTATGACGAAGACAGCAAATTATGATTCCAGTGCGATTACCGTATTGGAAGGATTGGAAGCGGTACGTGAGCGACCGGGGATGTATATCGGCAGTGTATCCACCAAAGGATTGAATCATTTGATTTATGAGATTCTTGACAATGCGGTCGATGAGCATATGGCAGGATTTTGCGATAAAGTAACCGTGATTTTGGAAAAAGACGGTTCGGCAACGATTTCCGATAATGGGCGCGGAATTCCTGTTGATATGCATGAAAAGGGGATGAGCGCGGAGCGATTGGTTTTTACCACATTGCATGCCGGAGGTAAATTTAACGGAAATGTGTATAAGAATTCCGGCGGTTTGCATGGCGTAGGCTCATCTGTTGTCAATGCATTATCTGAATATCTGCATGTCACTGTAAAAAGAGACGGATGTATTTATGAAGATCGATATGAAAGAGGAAATCCGGCAATGGAACTTGAGGGAGGTCTGCTGCCCGTCATCGGCAAAACAAAAGAGACCGGAACTACGGTTAATTTTATGCCGGATGATACCATTTTCGAGAAAACACGTTTCAAATCAGAAGATATCAAGAGTAGATTGCATGAAACAGCCTATTTGAATCCGGAACTGACGGTTGTTTTCGAAGACAGACGCCAAGATGAGATTGAGCATATAGAATTTCACGAACAAGAAGGAATTGTTGGCTTTGTAAAGGATTTAAATTACGGCAAAGAAGTCATTCATGATGTTATTTTCTTTCATGGTGAATCAGAAGGCGTGATTGTTGATTGTGCATTGCAATATGTGAATGAATTTCATGAGAATGTTTTAGGCTTTTGCAATAATATTTACAATGCAGAGGGCGGTACGCATATCACCGGTTTCAAGACGATGTTCACAACAGTAGTTAATAATTATGCTCGTACGCTCAACATTCTAAAAGAAAAGGACATTAATTTTACCGGAGCGGAAGTCAGAAGCGGTATGGTTGCCGTCATCAGCGTGAAACATCCGAATCCGCGGTTTGAAGGACAGACCAAAACGAAACTTGACAATCAGGATGCAGCAAAGGCGGTTGCAAAGGTTACGGGCGATGAATTGCAATTCTACTTTGACCGGAACTTAGATACGTTGAAAAACATCATCGGCTGTGCCGAAAAGGCAGCGAAGATTCGAAAAGCGGAAGAAAAAGCCAAAACCAATATGCTTTCAAAGCCGAAATTCTCTTTTGATTCCAACGGAAAACTTGCTAACTGTGAATCAAAAGATGCATCCAAGTGTGAGATATTCATCGTGGAAGGAGATTCTGCGGGAGGCAGCGCCAAAACTGCGAGAAATCGTGCTTATCAGGCAATCCTGCCAATCAGAGGTAAGATTTTGAATGTTGAAAAGGCGAGTATGGACAAGGTACTTGCCAATGCCGAGATCAAAACGATGATCAATGCATTTAATTGCGGATTTTCCGAAGGCTACGGAAATGATTTTGACATTTCGAAACTTCGCTATGATAAAATCATTATTATGGCGGATGCGGATGTGGACGGTGCGCACATTTGTACACTTTTATTGACCTTATTCTATCGCTTTATGCCGGAACTGATTCAAGAAGGTCATGTTTATATTGCAATGCCGCCTTTGTATAAAGTATTGCCTCAGAGAGGTGAAGAAGAATATCTTTATGATGATTATGCGCTTATGCAGTACAGAAAACATCACAAAGCACCTTTTACATTACAGCGTTACAAAGGTCTTGGTGAGATGGATGCCGAGCAGTTATGGGAGACTACATTGAATCCAGCAACAAGGAAACTGAAGCGTGTTCAGATTGAAGATGCCGGAATGGCAAATCGAACCACAGAACTGTTGATGGGAGCAGATGTTTTGCCGCGTAAAGAATTCATTTATGAGCATGCAAACGATGCTGAATTAGATATATAAAGTTATCCGCAAAACGGAGGAAGCAATCAATGCCGGAAACAATACTGAAAACCGATTATTCGGATGTTATGGAGAAATCCTATATTGATTATGCGATGAGTGTCATTGTGGCTCGTGCTCTGCCCGATGTCAGAGATGGGTTGAAACCCGTTCAACGCAGGGTTTTATATGATATGCATGAACTTGGCATCCGCTATGATAAACCATACAGAAAGAGCGCTCGTATTGTCGGAGATACCATGGGTAAGTATCACCCTCACGGTGACAGTTCCATTTATGATTCCCTTGTTGTAATGTCACAGGAATTTAAAAAGGGACTTCCCTTAGTGGACGGTCACGGTAACTTCGGAAACATCGAAGGCGACTCTGCGGCTGCAATGCGTTATACGGAAGCAAGATTGCAAAAAATCACACAAGAAGCATTTTTGGCCGATTTGGATAAAGATGTAGTTGATTTTATGCCAAACTTTGATGAGACTGAGAAAGAACCGACGGTTCTTCCGGTCAAAATACCAAACCTGCTTGTGAACGGTGCCGAAGGAATTGCCGTAGGAATGGTAACGAGTATTCCGCCGCACAATCTTGGCGAAGTTATTGATGCCACGAAGGCATATATGAAGGATACAAATATAACCACTGCGGAGCTGATGAAATATCTAAAAGGACCGGATTTTCCGACGGGAGGAATTGTCACCAACCAAAGGGAACTGCTGGATATTTATGAAACCGGCACCGGAAAGATTAAGGTTCGCGGTAAAATTGAAATAGAAAAAGGCAAAAACGGAAGAGTCAATCTTGTGATTACAGAGATTCCGTATCCGATGATCGGTGCAAATATCAATAAATTTTTACAGGATATTGCCACACTATACGAAACCAAAAAAGCAACGGAAATTGTCGATATTTCGAACCAATCGTCCAAAGAGGGAATTCGAATTGTAATTGAACTGAAAAAAGAAAGTGATGCTGAGAATCTCAAGAATATGTTACTGAAAAAAACGCGGCTGGAAGACACTTTCAGTGTCAATATGCTTGCGATTTCAGACGGACGTCCCGAAACGATGGGACTCAAAACGATTCTTCAAAAATGTGTGGATTTTAACTTTGAGGTTACGAAACGAAAATATACGACGCTTTTGGCAAAAGAGAATGAAAGAAAAGAGATTCAGGAAGGTCTCATAAAAGCGTGCAATGTTATTGACTTAATTATTGAGATTCTACGCGGTTCCACGGATCGACAAATGGCGAAACGATGTTTGGTGGAAGGAGAAACAGACGGAATTAATTTTAAGTCAAAAGAATCCATGATTATGGCGCAACAATTACGCTTTACAGAAAAGCAGGCCAACGCCATACTTGAAATGCGTTTATACAAACTCATCGGATTGGAAATACAGGCTTTACTTGCAGAACACGATACCACGATGTCGAATATTTATCGTTATGAAGATATTCTTGACAGACGAGACTCCATGGCACAAGTTATCATGAAAGAACTTGATGATATCAAGAAGGAATTTGCCGTTCATAGAAGAACACACATTGAAGATGCGCAGGAAGTCATCTTTGAAGAGAAAAAACCCGAAGAGATGGATGTTTATGTACTGATCGATCGATTTGGATATATCAGAACTATTGATACGGTAACGTTTGAACGCAATAAGGAGACTGCGGAAGCGGAGAATCGCTATATTGTGCTGTGTAAAAACACAGGAAAAATATGTATTTTTACCGATATCGGACAACTTCATACAATCAAGATTCAGGATTTGCCATTCGGTAAGTTCAGAGATAAAGGGGTTCCCATTGATAATATCAGCAATTACAGTGCAATGAATGAGAATATCTTATGCGTTGCAAGTCAGACAGAGCTGAATCTTTATCGTTTTATCTTTGTGACCAAAAGTTCGATGCTCAAAATTGTCAGCGGCGGGGAATTTGACGTTGCAAAGAGAATGGTGGTATCCACCAAATTGAATGATGGCGATCGATTGGTATGTGTAGCGTTGCAGAAGGAGCAAAGAAACATTGTTTTACAATCCAACGACGGCTTCTTTTTACGGTTTCCGATTGAAGAAATCAAAGAACAAAAGAAAACATCTGTGGGTGTCAGAGGAATGAAATTGAGTGATAAAGCATTTGTGGAAGCAGTCTATTTTTCACAAAATGCTGTGGAACAGACAATAGAATACAAAGGTAAAACACTGGAATTGAACAAAATCAAACTCGGGAAAAGGGACGGAAAAGGAACCAAAATCAGAACATCGTAACGAGCAAATTTGAAGGAGATAAACGAGATATGCGCGTGATTGCAGGAACTGCAAGGAGCTTGAAATTAAAAACAACGCCGGGAGATGCAACAAGACCGACGACAGACAAAACGAAAGAAACTCTTTTCAATGTATTGCAAAGTTCTTTGCCGGGCAGTGTTTTTGTTGATTTATACAGCGGGAGCGGAGCCATCGGCATAGAGGCTTTGAGCAGAGGCGCCAAAAGGGCATATTTTATAGAGAATTCTCATGCCGCTTATCAATGCATCATTGATAATCTTCACCATACACATTTGGAGGAAAATGCAGTTGTATTGAAGAAAGATGCACTTTTTGCACTACAAACATCTATCAACGAAGAAATTGACGTTCTGTTTATGGATCCGCCATATCATACACATGCAGAACGTGAAGTAATAAAAATTGCGATTACAAGTCCTTATGTGACAGAAGATACCCTTATTGTTGCAGAAACGGATTTAAATGATGATTATGCATATCTTTCCGAACTTGGTATCGAAATCATCAAAGAAAAGCGTTATAAAACTAGCAGACATATTTTTATGCGGATTAAGCGCAGAAATGAGGTGTAAATGGCTACAGCAATCTATCCGGGAAGCTTTGATCCCGTAACAAACGGACATCTTGACATTATTAAAAGGGCGTCCGGATTATTTGATCATGTAATTGTCAGTGTTTTGGACAATAAGAAAAAATCGCCATTGTTTTCAGTGGAAGAACGTGTTAATATGTTAGTTAGGGTAACGGAAGAAATTCCAAATGTCTCTGTTGAATCCTTTGGTGGATTATTGATTGATTATGCCAAAGAAAAGAATGTACATATTGCAATTCGCGGATTGAGAGCAATGACAGATTTCGATTATGAATTACACTTGTCTCAAACGAATTATTTGATTTCGCAAGGTGCATTGGAAACCATTTTTTTAACAACAGATTTGGCATATTCATACCTTTGCTCTACGACTGTAAAGGAAATTGCGAGTTTTAACGGGGATGTTTCACAGTGTGTTCCGCCTTATGTGGTGGAGAAATTGGCGGAAAAATTTGGTTTTAACCATAATCTTTGATAGGTTTGAAAGTAGAATGGCAGTCGCGCATGGAGGTTAAGCATGACAAGTAAGATTGAACAGTTGTTGGATGAGATTGATGAGTATATTGATAATTGTAAATCAATGCCTTTAAGTTCCGGTAAAATTATTGTGAACAAAGAAGAGATTACTGCTTTACTTGCGGAATTGCGTACGCATACGCCGGAAGAAATCAAGCAGTTGCGAAAAATCATCAGTAACAAAGAAGCAATACTGAAAGATGCAAAAGATAAAGCAGAAGAATTGATTAGTGCGGCAACGATACAGACGAATCAACTCATCAGCGAGCACCAGATTATGCAACAGGCATATGCACAGGCAGATGAGGTGGTTGCATGTGCAACGAGACAGGCACAATCGATTCTGGATAATGCCACTATGGAAGCGAATACGGTTCGTGAATCAGCGATTGGATATACGGATGAGATTCTAGAGAAAATTGAGGGTATTCTGGGAGCAACATTGGAAGCCAATAATGCGAAATACAGTGATTTACAGCAATCTTTAGATCATTTTTATGGTGTCGTTCGTTCAAATCGTGAAGAATTGCGTCCGCAGGATGATATGTACACCGAGGGTGACGGCGGAGAAACCGCGATGCTTGCTACGGGTGAAATTGCGTTGGATATGATTTAGTCCGGCTGATTGAATGAATGGTTTTACATACCAGTTTCTGAACGAAACTGGTATTTTATGTCATAGGAAGTTTGTTTTATGTCATGATAGTCAAGATAAGAGAGAGACCATGAAAAAACGTATATTTCTAAGATGCTTTCTAAGCTTGCTTCTATTGGTTGTATCGTTTGGCGTATTGAAAGAAGATGTAATTGCAGCACCGAAACAGACGGTTATTGCAATTGATGCCGGACACGGCGGTGAAAACCTCGGTGCCGAGTACAACGATATGATCGAGAAAGACGCAACATTAAAAGTTGCCAAAGCAATGAAGGAAGAACTCGAAAAATATGATAATGTGACCGTTGTGATGACCAGAACGGATGACAGTGATATTGCAATTGCAAACCGCGTGAAAGAAGCGGCAGCGCAGAAACCGGATATCATTATCAGCCTGCATTTTAATATGTCCGAGAATCATACACAAAGCGGAAATGAGATGTGGATTTCTTCCAGAGATGATTTGTATCAAAAGGCGTATCGTTTTGCTGCCATAGAGTCTAATTTATTGGACGATTACGGTATTAAGAAAAGAGGCGTATTTGTTCGTCTTAACTCCAAAGAGGAAGACTATTACGGAATTATACGTTATGCATCTGCCAAAAATATCCCGGCAGTCATTGTAGAGCACTGTTACTTTGACAATGCAGAGGATGAAGGCTACTATGAGACACAAGATCAACTTGAACGCTTGGGTAAAATAGACGCGACAGCGGTAGCAATGACTTATCGGCTGAAATCCGAGAAACTAGGGAATGATTACAGTAACTACAAGAGTATTGACGTGTCAATTCCGGATACCGTGGTTTTGGACGATTATACGCCACCGTCCACTGTCAGAATCGCTTTGGATGATTACGATGAGCAATCAGGCGAATTGGAAGTTTATTTAGAGGCTTACGATGAAGAAAGCAGCCTTGTATCCTATCGTTACACGCTTGACAACGGCATGCATTATTCGGAGGATTTTCCGTGGGAAGGCGACGGGAATCTCATGTTTCATTTTCCAATTTTTAATACAACAAAAAAACAAAAAATTCGTGTCTATGTAAAAAATGCTTACGGACTTGAAAGTTACAGCAATACCATAAATATTACGGAATCATTGTGGGGGAGTCCGCTGGAAGATACGACATATGAGGTATCTGCAAAGGAATCGCCGGCGTTGGAAGCAGGCATGGATATGGAAACATTTGCAATTAACGAATCGCCGGAACTGCTTAATGTCAATCAAAATCCATGTTTGAAATACTTATTACTCATTACCACACCGCTTGCAATTGCTTGTGCAATCGTTATCTACTGCCTTGACAGCAAGCAACGTCTAAAAAGATAAAAATAGCAATAAAAGAAACATCAATACTGCCTGAATGCTTTTATGAAGAAGATAGGAACCGATGTGAAAAGGTGCTTCTTTTTTGAGGCTTATGGTCTGCACGAGGCAAGACAACCCGCCGATGTGAAGAAATGGCAGGAAGATCACGGATAAAGGGGGATTTAATTCAATCACCTGTTGCATTCCGCTGTTGATTTCAAACAAACAGAAAGTTGCGGCTTTGGCAATCGGAAGGTTATGCAATAAAATAGATGGAAATAGTAGCAACGCGTTAAAAATAACCATATAAGCGCCGAGTTTAATGATACTTTCAATTGCGCGATTGGTACCTGCTTCAAAAGCATCTAATAATGACATGTTAGTCGTTTCGTCTCGTTGTGCACAGGTTAACCGTGTCGGATATGTATATGATGTTTTATAAGACGTACAACGAAGAATCATCCCATAGACAAGAGGAATTCCATACATACCAATCAGAATCGGGATATGAAGTTTTGGGGTATAATGAGGTAACACGCAGGAACACAGATACACCGGTCCGAGATTATTACAAAATGCAAGCAAATATGACAATTGCCGATCGGAGATTTTCTTTTTATGATACAATTCAAATGCCATATAAGCGCCGAGGGGAAATCCACAAAGAAATCCAATCAGAACAACATAATCACTTGTGCGATCTTGTCGAAACAGCAGTTTTGTGACGGGACGAAGCGGTTTGAGCAATTGCATTGAATCATCGACGGATAGAATCATTTGTGAAAGAATCATAAACGGAAATAAACTTGGAATCATGTTTTGAAACCACAAAATAAGCCCATTGGAAGCAAGTTGTTTACTCTGCTGCGGAAAGAATAGTAATCCAATCAGGATAATCATGAATGCAACGGCGTATGACTTCATTCTTCATTCCAAACATCATGGTTTTCATATCATTATATGATGATTGTGATTGTGAAAGTCATTTGATAATCATTTTGTTATTTTTATGGAGAATTGAATGCGATTGGATAAATTTTTATCTGAAAAGAATATCGGTAGTCGTTCCGAAGTCAAATCAATCCTTAGAAAAGGTCTGGTTCGCGTAAACGGCATTATTGTTACCGATGCTGCGACAAGCGTTAATCCTGAGGTTGACGAGGTGACTTATAAAGGAACGAAATACTGTGGCAGCACGTATTCTTATTATATGCTTAACAAGCCTGCAGGTCTTATATCGGCGACGGAAGACGACAAAGTGACAAACGATTCCTGCGTATTATCATTATTTCGAAATGAGCCTTGCCGCGACCTTTTTCCGGTCGGTCGACTTGACAAAGATACAACGGGATTATTAATTATTACAAACGACGGCGCATTGGCACATGAGTTACTTTCACCGAGAAAACATGTTGATAAGACCTATCTTGTAACCTGCATGGATGAGATTTCAAATACTGCTTGTCAAAAACTTGAAGCCGGTGTCGATATCGGAGATGCGAAAATAACGTTACCGGCGAAGGTAGAGCGATTATCCGATAAAGAGTTAAAAATTACGATTCAAGAAGGCCGATATCATCAAATCAAGCGTATGTTATCAGCCGTCGATCATTGTGTCGTTGCATTAAAGAGATTGTCTATGGGGAGTTTGTTTTTGGATGAATCTTTGAAGGAAGGCGAATTTCGCGAATTGACCAAGCAAGAGATATCTCTGCTTCAAATGAAAGGGAAAGAATTATGAAACGAAATAAAGGTTGTTTTGGATATGCCAAAAAGCACTCAACAGTTTTGCTGCTTTATACGTTACTGTGCTTATCTGCTTCTGCGGGAGTGTATTTTCTAGGATACTTTATAACGAAAGGAAATGTAAAAAACTGGCTTACGGTCATAGCGGTATTGGGAATGCTGCCGACTGCCAAGTTGATGGTATCTGCAATTATGGCAATCAAAGCAAGCAAATTCGCATGTTCAGAGGCTTTTTATACAAAAATCAAACCGTTCTTGGGTCAATTTGAAGATGCATGTTGTGCGTTTGATTTATACTTAACCAGTTATGACAAAAACTTTCCGATTATATTTGTCTGCGCAAAAAGAGGAAGTCTCATCGGCTATATGCCCAATGCCAAACATGCCGGGAAAGAAGCGGAAGAACACATTGTAACCTATCTAAAAAAGAATTCCATATCAGGTATAACAGTAAAAATATTTGAACAGGAAGACAAATTCTTCGAACGTTTTTCATCGCTTGCAGGCAGTGAGTCCTCTGATGACAAGAAAAAAGAAGAAATCCTTTCCGTATCTGTTGTAAAAAGCCTTTCTTTATAGTAAAGGAACGAGTTATTGGTTGTAACCTTTGGTAGCAACTCGGAGATTGATATGCGTGTAACAATCATTGGTGAGAATGAAGCGGGACAAAGACTGGATAAGTATCTTACGAAATACATGAAAGATGCACCGATGTCCTTCATCTACAAAATGCTGCGAAAAAAGAATATTGTCTTGAATCATAAGAAATCTACCGGTCGGGAATTGTTGAAAATAGGGGACGAGGTTTCATTTTTTTTGTCGGATGAAACCATTGTTTCATTTCAGCCGGAAAACAATCAAAAGGATGCGTTTTTGCTTGAAAACAAGAATTACATCAACGTATATCACAAGTTTATTGATATTGTCGTTATTTATGAAGACGAAGATATTCTGATTGCGGATAAACCTGTCGGCATATTGAGTCAAAAAGCCGCTAGCGACGATATCTCGATAAATGATTGGCTGATTGGTTATCTTTTGGAACACAAATGTATTACACCGGATTCGCTTCAGACATTTCGTCCTTCTATTTGTAATCGACTGGATCGGAATACGAGCGGAATGATTGTCTGTTCCAAATCATTTCGTGCTAGCAGGGTATTGAACGAAATGTTTGCAAATCGTACCATAGAAAAATATTACAGATGTCTCGCGCAAGGCAGCTGTACCATAGAAGGCG
>CAYMCV010000021.1:12123-26561 GCA_964389005.1 uncultured Lachnospiraceae bacterium
ATTACTTCCTATCTGTACAAAGACAGAGAAAAGAATAAAGTCTATATTTATCAAGAGGAAAAAGAGATTCCGAAGCAATTTTTAGCCAAAGCGGTATTCATCAAAACAGGAATCAGAAAGATTTCGGAAAATAACGGAATAACAGAGCTGGAGATTACATTATTTACCGGCAAAAGTCATCAGATTCGGGCGCAACTGTCTGCTTTGGGCATGCCGCTTGTCGGTGACGCCAAGTATGGCAAGAATATGCAAGGTGCTGGGCAATTGTTACATTGTTCACGTCTTCAATTCCCGAGCGAAGTGCCGGAATTACCGCAGTTAAGTGGGAAAATTTTTACCAGTAATCCGTCGTGGATAAAAGGATTGACAAATCAGAAATGATTCATTATACTTAGTTCAACAAATTAGCATGATAGCACTTTAAAGCATTAAAGTGCAAAGGATTGAAAGAAAGGGCTTTTATGAACTCGAAAATATTACATACGCCGGAAGGCGTCAGAGACATCTATGGCGAGGAATTCATTCGCAAGAAAACAGTTTGCGACCAGATTATGGAGCAGTTGCACCGTTACGGCTACAGTGACATCCAAACCCCGATGTTTGAATACTTTGATGTATTTTCCAATGATATCGGTACCATACCGGCCAAGGAACTCTATAAGTTTTTTGACAAGGAAGGGGATACACTGGTACTCAGACCCGACTTTACACCTGCCATTGCCAGGTGCGCCGCGAAATACTTTATGGATGAACAAATACCGTTGCGGTTCTGTTATGAAGGCAATACGTTTGTCAATACTTCAGAATTACAAGGCAAGTTAAAAGAGACAACGCAATTAGGTGCAGAGTTTATCGGAGACAATTCTGTTTATGCCGATACGGATATTTTGTGTCTGGTGATTGAAGGCCTGCTTCATGCGGGACTTGAGGAATTCCAGGTGAGCATCGGTGAAATCTCATATTTCAAGGGATTATGTGAAGAATTTCATTTGTCCGAAGAGGAAGAGATGACGCTCAGAGATTATTTATCTTCCAAGAATTATTTTGGTGCGGAAGAGTATCTTGGCGGAAGAAACATCGAAACAGACTGGATTTCTCGGCTGATGCCGTTTCTCGGAGACCGCAACTTTACGGAATTGACACAAGGAGTTCATAATGAGAAATCGTTAAATGCAATCAAACGTCTTGCGGAAATACATGAGATATTAAAGCAACGCGGTTATGAAAAATATGTGTCATTTGACTTGAGCATTTTAAGTAAATATCATTACTATACAGGTATCATTTTCAGAGCGTATACCTATGGCGTCGGAGATGCGATTGTAAAAGGCGGACGATATGACGGACTGTTATCGCAATTTGGCAAGAACGCTCCCGCAATCGGTTGTGTTTTTTTGGCAGATGAAATTCAGACGGCTCTACGCAGACTCGAAGGAAACACAACAATAAGTACGAATCATGTATTCATGCTATATCAAAAAGAGGCTACACAACGAGCTTTTATGAAAGCAAAAGAACTTCGCGAGAACGGGACAAATGTCGAGATGCTTGTGAAGTCACCGGATATTGATATTGAAATATACAAAGCTTATGCGGAGTCAAAAGAAAAGATGTATGTCTTTATAGAATAGGAGAACGGCTATGTCAGATTCAAACGAACGTTATCTGGTTTTTGCGCTGGGCAAAGGCAGACTTGCAGATAAAACAATGGATATCTTGGAACAAATCGGAATATCCTGTGAGGAAATCAGGGATAAAAATTCACGAAAACTTGTGTTTGTGAATGAAGAATTGAAATTAAAGTTTTTCTTATCAAAAGGGCCGGACGTGCCTACCTATGTGGAACATGGTGCCGCCGATATCGGTGTGGTCGGAAGCGATACCATTGTGGAAGAAGGAAGACGTGTATATGAAGTCTTGGATCTTGGATTCGGGAAGTGCAATATGTGTGTATGCGGCCCGGAATCTGCGCGGGAATTGTTATTGCATCGCGAAAGAATCCGCGTGGCGACCAAATATCCCAAAATTGCAAAGGATTACTTTTTTAACCAAAAAAATCAGACAGTTGATATTATCAAACTGAATGGCTCCGTCGAATTGGGTCCGATTGTCGGTCTGTCCGATGTGATTGTTGACATTGTGGAAACGGGGAGTACGTTAAGGGCGAATCAACTTGACGTTTTGGAAGTTATATGTCCGTTATCAGCGCGCATGATTGTCAATCCGGTCAGCATGAAAATGCAGAGTGAGCGTATCAGAGATATCATTGATAAAATCAGAGCATTAGAAAAACAATCAAATATTTGAGAAAATGTTAGAAAAGAGGATTCACATGAAAATACTTGAATTGAATGAACAGAATAAAAGAAATGTATTGGATGAACTTTTAAAAAGAAGTCCCAATCACTACGAAGAATATGAAAAGATAGTGGCAGATATCCTATCAAATGTAAGAACACGCAAAGATGAGGCGATTTTTGAGTATACGCAAAAATTTGATAAATTTGACTTAAATGCGGATAATATCCGCGTGACTCAGGAAGAAATCGAAGAGGCATATGCCTCTCTTGATGAAGACTATCTAAACGTTATGAAAGAAGCCTGTGAAAATATCAGAAGTTATCATGAATTGCAGGTACGAAACAGCTTTTTTAGAACACAACCAAACGGAAGTTTTTTGGGACAGCGTATTATGCCGATTGCAACAGTCGGTGTATATGTTCCGGGAGGGAAAGCAGCGTATCCGTCTTCTACGTTAATGAATATCATTCCTGCCAAAGTTGCGGGGTGCGACCGCATTATCATGTTGACACCACCCAATGCGGAAGGTAAAGTGAATGCAGGTACATTGGCAGCTGCCAAAATAGCCGGCGTGAGTGAAATCTATAAAGTCGGCGGAGCACAGGCAATTGCGGCGATGGCCTACGGAACCGAAACGATACCAAAAACAGATAAAATCGTTGGACCCGGCAATATTTTTGTTGCTCTTGCCAAAAAAGCCGTATACGGATTCGTCAGCATCGATTCCGTGGCAGGACCTTCCGAAATACTGATTTTGGCTGATGAGGGAGCAAATCCGAGATACATTGCCGCCGATTTGTTGTCACAGGCGGAGCATGATGAGATGGCATCCGGTATTTTGATTACAACAGATAAAAATTTGGCAGAGCAAGTTTCTGTTGAAATTGAGAAATTTTTAGAGCAGTTACCGAGAAAAGAAATCATAGAAAAATCATTGGAACGTTACGGATATCTGCTGATTGCCAAGAATATGAAAGATGCGATTGCTGCTGTCAACGATATTGCATCGGAACATCTTGAAATACTGACCAAGAATCCGATGGAGACAATGACATTCATCAGAAATGCGGGCGCCATTTTCCTGGGTGAATACTCATCTGAGCCACTCGGAGACTATTTTGCCGGACCGAATCACGTATTGCCGACAAACGGAACTTCCAAGTTCTTTTCGCCACTGAGTGTAGACGATTTTATTAAGAAATCAAGCGTGATTTCTTATTCGAGAGAAGCATTGGAAGCGGTACATGATAAAATCGAACTCTTTGCGAAACAGGAAGGTTTGTACGCACATGCCAATTCCATTCATGTCAGATTCGAAAATAAAGAAATGTGATAAGGAGGTTAATTCATGGGAAGAGAAGCTACAATTACAAGAAAGACCGGAGAAACTGAGATTCAGATGAAGTTAATGATTGATGGAAAAGGAAAGTGTGAAATTGTTAGCGGAATCGGGTTTTTTGATCATATGTTATCAAGTTTTGCCAAGCACGGCGGTTTTGACTTAAGCGGAAAAATCATCGGAGACTTGAACGTAGATTGTCATCATACAATCGAAGATACCGGTATCGTTCTTGGAGAAGCAATCAAACAAGCGTTGGGCGACAAAAAAGGGATTCGTCGATATGCAAGTTTTACCTTACCGATGGATGATGCGTTGGTTTTGGTTGCAGTGGATTTGTGCAATCGCCCATATTTGAATTTTAATTATCAATTTCATGATGAGAAAGTCGGATATTTTGATACCGCTGTATTAAAAGAGTTTTTTGCAGCTGTATCTTACAGTGCCGGAATGAATATTCATATTAAGGTTCTGGACGGAGAAAATGCGCATCATATCATTGAGGCGATATTTAAGGCTTTTGCCAATGCTTTGCGTGTGGCTGCAACCATTAATCCTGAGTGCAGTGAAGTTTTATCTACAAAAGGTACGTTATAGGAGAGCGAAATAATGAAAAAGAAACTAATTACAGGAATATGCATCTATCAAAACGAAGTCGTGAAAGGACCCGAGGACAAAACCCCGATTTCTATCAATTATGAGAATCTGATTCGTTATTACGGCGATGTCAATGCAGATGAAATTTTGGTTCATGATTTGTCCGATACGGAAGAAGGACGCGAGCAAGCTTTGATTCTGCTCAAAAACATTGCTACACTATCCGAGATACCTGTCGTTGTATTCGGTACAATCAAACGTGTGGAAGATGTGAAGAAATATCTTTACACGGGATGCGCACGCACAATATTAAACTTATCATTGACGTCGAATTGGGAGATGCTGGAAGAAGTATCCAAGCGTTTTGGTAAAAGCAGCATCGCGGTTACTTTGGAAGATTATGATAATTTACCGATTTATCGGATGCAGATTGAAAACTATGCATCGGAATTCTATCTGTTCGGCAATGTGAAGTGGAATGAAATCGTTCCGGAACTTCCGATTCCCGCAATTGTTCATTTGAATACGATACCGCTCGATCGCTTTTTAGATGTATATGATTATGAAAATGTCGGAGGCGCTTGCGGCGCAATGATTAATGAAAATGCCAAGGAAATCAATTCTCTGAAAGCGTTGCTGATTGAGCGTGGCGTTGAAGTGAATGCGTTTACGGCAAGCATTCCCTGGTCTGAACTAAAAAAGAACGAAGATGGCTTGATTCCGGTCATTACGCAGGATTACAGAACCGGGAAAGTACTCATGATGGCCTATATGAATGAAGAGGCCTATCATGCGACATTAACAACGGGTAAAATGACCTATTTCAGCAGGAACCGCAAGAAATTGTGGGAAAAAGGAGAAACGAGCGGTCATTTTCAATATGCCAAAGTTCTCTATGCGGACTGTGATAACGACACATTGCTTGCCAAAGTATCACAAATCGGTGCCGCCTGCCATACGGGAAGTACCAGCTGCTTTTTTAAGGAAATTGCTTCGAAACCTTATGATGATACCAATCCGCTGAAGGTATTTGAGGATGTTTACGGTGTCATTGCTGATCGTAAAATCAATCCCAAAGAAGGTTCCTATACCAATTATCTGTTTGATAAAGGAATTGATAAAATACTTAAAAAAGTTGGCGAGGAAGCTACCGAAATCGTAATCGCCGCAAAAAATCCCGAAACAAACGAGATTAAGTATGAAATTTCTGATTTCTTGTATCATGTAATGGTGCTCATGGTGGAGAGAGGCGTTACATGGGAAGAAATTACGAAAGAACTGGCACGGCGATAATGATTAATCGCTTTGTCGTAAGGTCGGCATATTTTGTTCGTCTGTTAATATTTTCGATGTAATTACAGACGCAGAATATCCACCGACTTGAATATTGTTTTGACTGCAATACCAGTAACAACACAGGAGCAAAAGTGCAATTGCAACACGCAGCACAATTGAAGCAGACATTTGTCGAAAAAAGAGAACGGAATCGTCGTCATCGATATTGGTGGTTCTGTTCCCTTTTATGATATTTTCACGTGAACGAACCATCGCTTTGTTTTGCTGACTTTCGTTTCTCAAGAAATGAATCAATTCCAGTTTGTTATCCAAAGATGAGTTTTCTTTCAATTGCAGTTCCTACACTTTTTATCTTATATTATGAAAATACGGAGAAAAATATGAATCAGTTGGCGTTAAGCGATGAGATACTAATGCAAATCGAGAAGCCGGCAAGATATATCGGCTGTGAAGTAAACAGTATCAAAAAGGATAAAAATAAAGTTGACATCAGATTTGCATTTGCGTTCCCTGACGTGTATGAAATCGGTATGAGCCATTTGGGTATACAGATTCTTTACGGCATGTTTAACGAGATGGATGATGTCTGGTGTGAACGTGTCTATTCCCCATGGCCCGATCTTGATCAAATCATGCGAAAGGAACAAATTGCATTGTTTGCTTTGGAAAGTCAGGAACCGGTCAAAGATTTTGATTTTCTGGGAATTACTCTTCAATATGAGATGTGTTATACGAATATTCTGCAGTTGTTGGATTTGGCCCAAATTCCACTGCATGCCAAGGACAGAGATGATACTGTCCCCATTATAATCGGAGGCGGACCGTGTGCTTACAATCCTGAACCGATTGCGGAATTTTTTGACTTATTTTATATCGGGGAAGGTGAAACCCAATACAGAGAACTGTTTGATTTGTATATAACATGCAAGAAGAATGGTATCGGAAGAGATGCTTTTTTACGGAAGGCAGCAATGATTTCCGGGATATATGTACCTTCGCTTTATGATGTTACATATAAGGAGGACGGTACCATAGCCGAAATGATTCCATGCGATTCGTCAATACCGGCAATCATTACAAAGGAAGTGGAATGTAATCTTTCATCATGTTACTATCCGACGAAACCTGTAATGCCTTTTATCAAAGCAACACAAGATCGTGTGACGTTAGAGATACAGAGAGGGTGCACCAGAGGGTGCAGATTCTGCCAGGCAGGTCAGTTATATCGACCGATTCGCGAACGTAATGTTGATGTTTTAAAAGAATATGCCGTTGCCATGCTCCAAAGCACCGGACATGAAGAAATATGCTTAAGTTCTTTAAGTTCCAGCGATTACAGCCATTTGGATGAATTGCTTTATTTCTTGGTCGATTATTGCAAAGAACAGAAAGTCAATGTTTCGCTTCCTTCGCTTAGAATCGACGCGTTCTCACTTGATATTATGCAAAAAGTACAAGATGTCAAAAAAAGCAGTTTGACATTTGCGCCGGAAGCAGGCACACAACGTTTGAGAGACATCATTAATAAAGGTCTGACGGAAGAAACGATTTTGTCGGGAGCAAAGCAGGCATTTGAAGGCGGCTGGAACAAGGTAAAACTTTATTTTATGCTTGGTTTGCCGTATGAAACAGAGGAAGATATTGAAGGAATTGCGGTACTATGCAATGAGATTGCCAAAGTATATTACGAGACGGTTCCGAAAGAAAAGAGAAACGGAAAAATTCAGATTACGGCTAGTACTTCGTTTTTTATACCCAAACCTTTTACGCCGTTTCAATGGGCACCGATGTCAACGCAAGAAGATTTCCGAAATAAAGCATATCAAACAAGGAATGCAATATCCGGACAATTGAATCAAAGAAGCATACATTACAATTGGCATGATACCGAGGTTAGTGTGTTGGAAGGCGTATTTGCACGCGGAGACAGGAAAATAGCAAAAGTTATAGAAAACGCATATCAAAACGGTTGCATTTTTGATGCATGGACCGAAAACTTTGACAAAGATAAGTGGAAGAAGGCTTTTGAGGATGCGCAAATCAATATTGATTTTTATACAACACGAGAAAGGGCCGAAGATGAAGTGTTTCCATGGGATTTCATTGATATCGGTGTATCCAAAAAATATTTGTTGCGAGAGTGGAAACGGGCGGAAACCGGAGAAACAACGCCAAATTGCATGATAAAATGTCAAGGGTGCGGTGCCGCAAAGTATGGGAACGGTGATTTCTGCAAAACGGAGGTGCAAATATGAAAATCAGACTTAAATTTTCAAAAGTCGGACCTCTGAAATTCATTGGTCATCTGGATACGATGCGTTATTTTCAAAAAGCGATGCGACGTGCGAATATTGATATTGCTTATTCCGGCGGCTACAGTCCTCATCAGATTATGTCATTTGCAGCCCCGCTCGGCGTCGGAACGGAGAGCCTCGGAGAATACTTTGATATTGAAGTCAACAGTGTCACAAGCAGTCAGGATATGAAAAAACGTTTAAATGACGTAATGACGGACGGAATAACAATTATTGAAGTAAAAAAACTTGATGACAATGCAAGAAATGCAATGGCTTCGGTTATGGCTGCTGCATATCGTGTTTCGTTGAAAAAAGACCATCAATGGCCCGCATCTGATATGAAGGAAGTTTTAGAGCGATTTTTGCGTCAGGAAACAATTCCTTTTGAGAAAGAAACCAAAACAGGAAAGCATACCATCAATCTTCGTCCAGGGATTTATGAAATGATAATGGATGAACATGAGATTTTGCACATGACGGTTGATGCAAGCAGCGCGGGAAATATCAAGCCCAAAGCCGTTATGAATACATTGTTTTCGATGATTGGAGCCGATTTCAATGATACTTGTTATTCATTATGCAGAACGGAAATTTTTACGTGTATGGAGGATGGAATTCTGATTCCTCTTTGCGATGTCGGCACGAATATAGGATGATTTTTTAGCAAATATTTGTATGGAGGGCATGGGTACGGACTCAAAACTATTGATAACCAAGAGAAATCGACAAGTAATTTCTTTACATATTGTAAATGACCGACTGGAGCATGTTACGGTTTCAGATAACAGTTCTTATGGTCTTGGCGATATTTTTGTCGGTAAAGTGTTGCAGATTTCCAAACCGATTGAAGCAGCGTTTGTCTCGATGCCGGATGGGGATCGGGGATTTCTTTCGTTACGTGACAATGGGAGTGTGTTTATTTCGAAAAGAGCAGAATTTGCGGCGCCTGTCATCGGCGATGAAATATTGGTGCAGGTTGAAAATCTGCCTTCCAAAGGGAAAAAAGCGAAAGTCACGGGAAAGTTCTCAATAAATGGAAAATATGCTGTTTGCTGTAAAGGGAAAAATAACGTTGCGGCTTCATCCAAACTTTCGAATGAAGTGAAAGAACAATGTATAACAATTGTAAAAAGTGTACTTCAATCGATGCAAGACAAAGATATCGGAATTATTGTTCGAACCAATGCCGAATCGCTTGCAGAGGATAATCATTTTGAACTGCTAAAAGACGAAATTATGCAACTGTCAAATAAATATCACTCTTTACTTGAAAAAGCTTCTCATAGAGACGCAGGAATTACTGTTTACAAGGCACCGAGCGCATATTTGTCTGAGATTAGAAATCTTCGCTCCAAGCAATTAAAACGTATTGTGACCGATGATGAGTCTCTCTACCTTGATATCAAAGACTTTTTAGAAGCAGAGCAAGCGGAAGATTTATCAAAACTGACATTAATGAAAGACACAAACGTATCGATGTCGGTATTGTATGGGATTGAGCAAAAATTGGATTCGGCGCTCAACAGTAAAGTATGGCTTAAGTCCGGTGGATTTATTGTGATTGAACAAACGGAAGCAATGACGGTTATTGATGTTAATACTGGTAAATACGATAAAAAATCTCAATGTGAGCGTACGTTTTTTAACATTAATTCAGAAGCTGCGGATGAGATTGCTTACCAATTGCGACTACGAAACATTTCGGGGATCATCATCGTTGACTTTATTAACATGAAATTGTCTGAAAATTATGACATTTTATTGGATAACATGCGCAAAAATTTGTCTTTGGATTCTGTTCATACAGAAATTATTGATGTTACAAAACTCGGACTTGTTGAAATAACGAGAAAAAAAGCGGATAAAACATTGAAAGAACAAATTTTCGGTTAATATTCACAAAAAACACTTGAAATAATGTGGGTTTATTGATATTATACTAATGAACAAATGCTTCTTCTTTGTATATCTGAGTCCCGTTTTCCGGATATCGTTTCGGACCACGGATTTTTTATTTGACTTTATTTGAATATATCATACAAGGACAAGTAAAGTGTGAAAGACAGGGAATGAAAAGGGAGGTTACTTTAAATGGCTAGTGCTCAGGTGTTTACTTGTAATTACAGCGGCAGCATCAAAAACAAGCTGTTGAAAGGCGGAGAGAAACTTTTTCTGAAAATCGATGATCAAAAGATTTCAGGGAAAGGATTTATATGTAATGAGGAAGGGCGCAACGGGTACATAGATAATTTCGAATATCCCATTAATGATGTGCGCGAAGTTTTTAAGGGCGAATATCAAGGCAATCAAGCATTGATTATGAATACGAGGATAACCAGTTTGTACGGTACCAAGAAGGCACAGACGATTTTCCCTGCAATCAAGGATATTGATTTGGTGATTGAACTTCTCGGTAATATCAAAGAGAACACGGCTGGTTCCGCTAGCGGTGCAACGGCTGAGACACGTCAAGCGACAACGCAGAGTCAACCGATTCCGGCGAAAGCGCCTACAGTCCCGGCGGATACTGTAGTTCCGGCAGCTCCCAAGGTTGAAGTTCGTTCAGCAAAGTCTGCGGAGGCACATGCGGCCAAAGCAGCAGAGCCGCAGGTTGTCAAAGAACCGTTACCTACAGTTATCATTAAACAAGAAACACCGGTTCGAGGCGTTGTTCCCGAGGCAACCGCTACAGTTGCAGGTTCTGCACTGTTAACGAAGCCTGCAGCAAAAGCAGCTCCCAAACAGGAAGCACCGAAGCAGGACAATTCCGAGGATTTCCAGAAGCGTCTTGAGAAGTTATATGTTTTGAAAGATTGCGGTATGCTGACAGAGAAAGAATTTGATGCCAAGAAACTGGAACTTGTCAGTGAACTTTGCGGCATGACCGATTTCAATGAGAAAGTTCAGAAACTGGTTGTATTGAAAGAGTGCGGAATGCTCTCTGACAAAGAATTTGAAACCAGAAAAATTGATATCATCAAAGAGTGTTGCAGTACAGATGTTGATAATTTGGATGAGTATAAACGTAATGTTGAGAGACTTCCTTATTTGAAACTCGGCGGCATGATTGATGAAAGAGAGTTTGAAGAAAAGAAGATTTCTGTTCTGAAAGAAGTTGAATACAGACCGGAAGACAGTAACGAGACATTATTAAAGAAATTAGAGCGTTGGCCGATTTTAAGAGAATGTGAGATGCTCACTGCAGACGAATATGCAATTCGTGTTCAATCATTGGTTGACTTAATCGATGTCAGCGATTCAGACAGCATTGATGCATTGATTAAGAAATTGAACAAATGGCCGGTTCTCGTAAGTGCAAACTTGATTTCGGCTTCTGAATTTAAGAAGAAACAAATCTTTGTAATTGAAGGATTTGTAAATGCTCCTTGGAGTACAGTCGGCGAGTTCCAGACGATTGTAGAACGATTAATGGCATTGAAGACATGCAACTGGTTATCGGAGAGCGAATTCCATAACAAGAAAGTTGAATTACTGAAACGTGTCAATGCTGTTGAGGATTACGTCACCAAGATTAAGCTTTATATAGCATTGCCGAACATTGGATTGATTTCAGAAGCAGATTACAATCTTAAGAAAGAAGAATTTGTTTCCGAGATATTCAGTAATTACGATACCATGGAAGATTTCCAATCAAAGGTTCGCAAACTGATGGATTTGGAAAAAACAGGTATGCTAACGGCTGATGAATTTGCAAGTTACAAGATGAGATTAATGAGCGAGTTATAATTCAAACAAACCAATTTCAGATACGGCACTTTTGGTGCCGTATCTTTTTATGTCAGGTGCTTTTCAGCGGTTTTCTCCGCAAACTTTTATTCAAGTTTTTACTTGACACTTTATTTGTAACGGTGCTATAATATCACAGTATGCCGCATAGTGAGGTAAAAGTGAGGAAGTATCTCCACCGAAGCTAGCGAGTAATGATTATAGGAGGTGCCTTATGTACGCAATTATTGCAACAGGCGGAAAACAGTACAAAGTTTCTGAGGGTGATGAGATCAGAGTTGAAAAACTTGCCGGAGAAGCAGGAGATACTGTTACATTTGACCAAGTTATTGCAGTAAGTGATGAGTCTTTAAAAGTTGGCGCGGATGTTGCCAATGCGAGCGTATCCGGAACAGTGGTAGCGCAAGCAAGAGACAAGAAGGTTATTGTATACAAATACAAGAGAAAAACCGGATATCACAAGAAAAATGGTCATAGACAAGCATACACGCAAGTCAAAATCGACAAGATTAATGCTTAATTCGGGTTTGAATTATGATACGTGTAGAGTTTACAAAAGCCAATCAAATATATAAAGAGTTTTCTGTCAAAGGACATGCGGGATATGCGACACGTGGTAAAGATATTATATGTGCAGCCGTCTCGGCTCTGGTAACGAATACTGTGAATTGTTTAGAGAAGTTTACGGATGATACTGAGAGTGTCGAAGAGGATGAATCCACAGGATATATATTGGTCAAACTCATAGAACAGCCCGGAGATTATTCACGGCTACTCATAGATTCATTGGCTTTAGGTCTTGAGAATATCAAGAAAGAATATGGAAAAAAATACTTACAAGTAAATTACAAGGAGGTGTAATCCCATGTTAAAAATGAACCTTCAATTTTTTGCTCATAAAAAAGGAATGGGTTCTACCAAGAACGGTAGAGATTCCGAATCCAAGAGATTAGGTGCAAAAAGAGCAGACGGACAGTTCGTAAAAGCAGGGAATATTTTATACAGACAGCGTGGCACAAAGATTCATCCCGGCACCAATGTCGGCAGAGGCGGAGATGATACTTTATTTGCTTTGGTTGACGGTGTTGTCAGATTTGAAAGAAAAGGTCGTGACAAAAAGCAAGCTTCTGTATATCCGGTCGAAAAATAAAACGGATGGTAAGCCTCAAATCACTTGATTTGGGGCTTTCTTTAACAAGTTTGATACAGAAAGGAAACGGAACATGTTTGCGGACAGAGCAAAAATATATATCAGAAGTGGAAAAGGCGGCGATGGTCATGTCTCGTTCCGCAGGGAAAAATATGTTCCTGACGGCGGACCTGACGGCGGTGATGGCGGAAAAGGCGGTGATGTCATTTTTGTCATTGACGACGGATTGAATACATTGACGGACTTCAGACATATCAGAAAATATTGTGCACAAAACGGCGAGGACGGAGGCAAACGTAATTGCAGAGGCAAAAACGGAGAGAATATCATTATTAAAGTACCTGCAGGTACTGTGATTAAAGAATTTAATTCCGAGAAAGTCATTGTTGATATGCATGAGGGTATGCGAGAATATACCATATTAAAAGGCGGATTGGGCGGAAACGGAAATCAACACTATGCAACTTCTACCATGCAGGCGCCAAAATATGCGCAACCCGGACAGCCTTCCAAAGAATTGGAACTTTTATTGGAATTAAAAGTTATTGCGGATGTTGGACTGGTTGGATTTCCAAACGTTGGGAAATCAACACTTTTATCCAGAGTATCCAATGCCAAACCGAAGATTGCCAATTATCATTTTACGACATTGAATCCGCACCTCGGTGTTGTGGAATTGGACGGTGCAGCCGGTTTTGTAATTGCTGATATTCCGGGGCTGATCGAAGGTGCTTCCGAAGGTATCGGTTTGGGACATGAATTTCTACGTCATATAGAGAGAACAAAAGTATTGATTCATATGGTTGACGCGGCATCGACCGAAGGTCGAGATCCGGTTGCGGATATTCATGCCATCAACAAAGAATTATTTGCTTATAATGAAGCGTTATCAAAATTACCTCAGGTTATAGCAGCAAATAAAATGGATGTTTGCGAAGCAAGCGAACCGGAAGCGATTGATTTGGATGACAACGGCGAATTGGTATATGAAGATTCAAAAGAAAGTCCGATTGAACGTATCAAAAGTGAGTTTGAGCCAAAGGGAATCCGTGTATTTCCCATCAGCGCTGTTACAGGACAAGGAATATCCGAGTTATTGTATCACGTTCAGGAGATGCTCAATCAACTCAAACAAGAACCTGTCATTTTTGAGCAAGAATATTTTCCTGAATTTGAGATGCAAGTCGAGAACGAACCTTATACCGTGCTCTATGATGAAAGTGAACAGGAATATGTCATTGAAGGGCCGCGTATTGAAAAAATGCTCGGATATACGAATTTGGAATCAGAAAAAGGATTCCGCTTTTTCCAGAAATTCTTGAAAGACAACGGTATTTTGGATGAATTAAAGGCGCTTGATATCAAAGAGGGAGACACGGTTCGTATGTATGGTTTCTCATTTGAATATTATGAATAATTTACCTTGTGATTTTTAGATAAATCACACAAAAGAACGGAGACTATAATGACAAGTAAGCAAAGAGCATATTTAAAAGGACTGTCTTCTACACTGTTACCGCTTTTCCAAATAGGGAAATCGAGTCTGACACCGGAATTTACGGAGGCAATTGCCGAATCATTCAATACCAAAGAACTGATAAAGATAACCGTATTGAAAAATTGTTCTGACGATCCGACGGAAATTGCCCATATGTTGGCTGAGAGAACCAAGTCGGAAGTGGTGCATGTAATCGGGAAAAAAATTGTTCTT
>CAYMCV010000022.1:0-2629 GCA_964389005.1 uncultured Lachnospiraceae bacterium
AGAACTAAAACTCAGTTGAAGTCAGAGGGGTTGCATCTCGATTTACAATTGAGGTGCCTGCTTTTGTAGTTGTGTGGTGAATGCTTCCTTTTACCAAATTTACTCCATGAGGCGCGCACATAAAAAGCGGCACCGCATACGCGCACCGCTTTTCTTTTATCTAAAAATTATGCTTACTTAACCTCAATCATCAACATCAAATCTTTCCAAAACTGATTTTTTCTTTATCGGTTTTACATCTCCGTGCTTAACAAACAACATTGTTACGATTGCCATTGCAGAAAAGAGCACCGCATACGGAAACAGCATTCGATAGGAAACATACTCGAGAAGCGCACCGGATAGAATCGGTGTTAACACCTGCGCCGCCATTGAAAAGGTATAATAGTAACCCGTATATCGACCAACGTCGGCATCACTTGCAATTTCCACTACCATGGGAAACGAATTGACATTAATTGCCGCCCAAAAAATTCCGATTAAAACAAAGCCTACATTAATCATTACACTGTATTCGGTAAAAAGTCCGACATAAAAGAAACCAAATGCAAGGCCGATAACACCGTAAACGACAGTTCTCTTTCTTCCGATGGCACTCGATAAATAACCTATCGGAATATAGCTGATAATCGCGGCAATGGTCGAAATCATCAGGCAATCCGCATAACCGCCGCTCTCCATTCCCCACACGTTTGTCGCATATCTTGAAAATGCCGTTGTAACGGCGTTGTACGCCATATACCAGAAACATACAGATAACAAAAGAAAAATCAAACTTCGCTTTTTATCTGCGGGAAGTTTGGCTGTAGTTCTTTTATCAGACGTCTCTGTCTTCTTTGAATTAGATGTGTCGTCATTTTCTTCCTCCGACACGCCAAATTTCTCTTCTTCCTGTCTCGCCCGTTCCGCTAATTTATTCTCGCGAACTGTAACTACAAGAATCAGAACAGAGATTGCCATGAATACGACAATCGACCAAAACAGAGGTGTATAATCCGGCTGTCTTCCCTTTCCTACCAGAAGTTTAATCATGACCAACGCATAGATGGCGCCGATGGTTCCCATCAGATTAATTACCGCATTGCCTCGACTTCTAAGCGGTCTCGGCGTAACATCCGGCATCAGTGCAACCGCAGGCGAACGATAGAACCCCATCGCAAGCAGCACCAGACCGGTCATTACCAGAAACATGATAAAGTCGCCTTTTTGATCGGCAAGCGGCATCATCATCATGAAGGTACAGGAAAGAATCGTTCCGATAATGATAAAAGGAATTCGCTTCCCCAATTTCGTATGTGTCCGATCCGACAACACCCCGAACACCGGCAGCAGTAACAATGCCAAAACATTGTCCGCCGCCATAATGAAACCGGTTACGGTCTCTCCGATATGAAATGTATTGGTCAGAATCAGCGGGACAATATTGTCATAAATCTGCCAAAAAGAACATATGGATAAAAATGCCAATCCGGTCAGTATCGTTGTTTTGTAATTCAATTTCATTTTCATTTTCCGTTCCCCCGAAAAAGATTCTCTTGTATATCATTGCACTTTTATCAAAAATCCGCTAGTATAAATGAAGAATAATGCAAAAATTTGTCAAGTTTTACTATGTTTGTAAATTGCGGAGGTGAATTCATGAATATCCTGATTTATGTATGTAGTGTTATCATCAGCTATCTGCTCGGTTCTTTCAGTCCTTCACTCGTATTTTCTAAGTTTACCAAAAAAGAACTTCGGAATCAAGGTTCGAAGAATTTGGGAGCCTCAAACGCGACAATTGTACTTGGTTGGAAATATGGTCTGCTTGTCGGACTGATTGATATATTTAAGGGGACGATTCCCGTTCTTCTGGTACGGTTCCTATTCCCAAGTTTCATAATTCTTCCGTATCTTGTCGCCGCCGCGGCAGTTTTGGGTCATATGTACCCCTTTTATCTGAAATTCAAAGGTGGAAAGGGATTCGCAACCTATATGGGAATTATTCTCGGTCTGGATTGGCGATTCTTCATCATCATCGGTATTGCAACAATATTGATTACGCTGATTAGCAATTACATTGTTCTTGCAACATTAACGGTTGTAATTTCTTTTCCGATATATCTGGTGTTTTTGGCTCCGTTCCCGTATTACGCGTTGATTCTTGCGCCCGTCTCACTCATCATCATAATAAAGCATCGGTCAAATATCAAGCATATTATTGCAGGTGACGAGGTCGGCATCCGAAGTACGTTTCATAAAAAGAAAAAGTAAGTACAGTGTACGGTGATTTTTAACTTATTCGCCGTCTTGATCATTGGTAACATCTCCGCTGCCTTGCAAAGAAATGGGATCCCCAAGATAGGTAGGTTTTACCTTCAATATGGTATAGAAGAAATCCTTGTTTCGTGCCGCCATTTCACGCAAATCACGATACAGTTGCCCGCCGTAGCGCTCATCCGAGGCCGGAACGCCGACAGCTGTAAGGTCTAGCGTACGCGCCGTATACAATGCACGATAAATGTGATATCGTTGCGTCACAATAATAACTTCTTTTGCGCCAAAAATCTCCTTGGCGCGATAAACGCTCTCATATGTGGAGAAGCCGGCGTGGTCCATAAAGATATCCTCGGCAGGTACGCCCAATTTT
>CAYMCV010000022.1:2660-15522 GCA_964389005.1 uncultured Lachnospiraceae bacterium
CCCGCCGCAATCGCATACTTCTTCATCTCGTTGACTTCATCATAATCAACGCTTCCATGGTCTCCGCTCATCAACAGTTTCGGTGCTGCTCCGCTTTGATAGAGTTCGATGGCACGGTCTAGCCGGTCTTTCAACATCTTGCTCGGTGTCCCATCGGGACGAACCAGCGCCCCCAATACCAGAATGCAATCCGCTTTTGCATCACTGTATTGACTCGCCTCAATGATCATTTTCTTTGTTGTACTTTTTACATAAGCATCAATCCCGAGCATTGCAACTAAGCCCGCCGTTATAATAATAACAACGGCAATCAGAATACGTAAAATGACCTTTTTATAGTTTGGTTTTGTCGTTTGCTTTGGTGATTTCATGTGATTTTTATCCTTTTAGTTATGCACATTGATTGAGTTCCACTCTTCTTTGGTCAAACAGTTAACGTGCCCTCTACGCGTCTCATGCATCAGCGGAACATCCACATCCTCCGTAGTCCAGCGATATTGAAAACCGCATTTTTCCTGTACGCGTTTCGATTTCTCATTTCCATCATAGTAGCCACACCAAACTTTTTTCATACCGCAATCCTCAAATGCATGTCGAAGCATTTCATGAACTGCCTCCGGCATAATGCCGCGTCCCCAGTATGGAACACCCAGCCAATAGCCTAGTTCACACTCATCCTCCGCATCTGTCAAATCCGTTGCATCGCCCAGTTTCAAACCTATGCACCCAATTGGAAGATTAGTTTCTTTCCATACGATTGCATATGTTTCCGGAACGCACAACACATCGCGAATAATCTGTCTGCTGTCATCAATGTCCTTGTGAACCGGCCATCCGGCAATCGGTCCCACTTGCGGATCTTTCGCATAACGATAACACTCTTTTGCATCTGCTTCTTCCCACGGTCGCAGCAATAATCTTTTGGTTTCCAAAATCATTTTATCCTCCGCATATTTTTACCTAAAATTATAGACCTGAATTTATCATTTGTAAACCTTGCGAAGTTTTATTGAAATCGGGTGTTTTCTCGGTCTTTACAGAAACATTATGATATGTTATTGTTCCATAAACTTCCTACAGTCGCTGTAGCGTAGCATATTTTACTCCTGATTAACCTCTAAAAGACAAACTGCAACATTAGAACAATGATCTGAGATATGCTCATAACTTGCGATAATATCCGACAAGATGAATCCCATTTCAATTGTACATTTCCCCTTTTGTAAACGTTTGATATGTCTTTGCTTTAAATCAGCTTTCAGACCATCTATCCTTGCTTCCATCGGGCCAACCAAAACGGCATTTGCTGCGTCCTCTTTTTGGAAAACATCTGTAGAAATATTCACAATTTCTCTGACGGCCTGTGTATACATAGCAAGTTCCTCCACAGCCTTCTTGGAAAATGATAATTGTTTTTCATTCATTTCTTGTGCAGAACACATGATACTGACCGCATGATCCGATATCCGCTCAAAATCGCTCAAGCAGTGCAAAATGATGGAGAGTGTACGGCTGTCCTTTTCTGAAATTTCTTTTTGACTAAGCTTAACCAAATAGGTACCGAGTTGATTTTCATAATGATCAATCTCATCCTCCAACTCTTTAACATGTTTTGCCTTGACACTATCATAAAAATCAAGTAATTCTGTCGCTGTATACAATGATTCTTTTGCAAGTTCAGCCATATTGGACGCTACAATTTTGCATTGCTCGGTTGCCAATCCCGGTGTTTCCAGAAAACGACTGTCCAACAACTTGAAATCCTTTTCAGCCTGCGAAAGCAATATGTTTTCTGCACTATCGTCCTTTATGGTCATGTATGCCAGTTTTTCAAGCCACTTAGAAAACGGAAGCAAAATGAGTGTCGCAACTACATTAAATATACTGTGTATAACTGCTATTCCCGCTGCATTGGCAGATTCATTTAAAAAAGCAAAATTCAGAAAAGCGTTTAATGTATAAAAGGCAACCATAAACACAATGGTTCCTATCAAATTGAAATATAAGTGAATCAGTGCCGCCCTTTTGGCATTTTTATTCGCACCGATTGCAGATAGTAACGCAGTAATACAAGTACCGATATTCTGTCCCATAATAATTGGAAGTGCTGTTCCAAAACTTACCGCATCGGTAACACACAGTGCCTGAAGTATACCTACGGATGCAGAAGAACTCTGAATAACCGCTGTCAGCAACATTCCTGCCAATAATCCAAGAATCGGATTGCTAAACATGGTCAGAATCTTTGTAAATTCCGGTACATCCGCCAATGGCTTTACTGCAGCACTCATCGTGTCCATACCAAACATTAATATGGCAAATCCTATTAATGTAGTGGCAATATTTTTATGTTTTTCCTTTTTTGAGAACATTAAAAATGAAATTCCAATGACTGCCAGAATCGGCGAAAATGAGGAAGGTTTCAATAATCTGATAATGATGTTGCTGCTTTCAATTCCGCTCAAACTTAATATCCAAGAAGTGATTGTGGTACCGATATTGGCTCCCATAATGATTCTGACTGCTTGAGACAGCCGCATGACACCAGAGTTCACAAAACCGACAATCATTACAGTTGTTGCTGAAGAAGATTGTATTATGGCTGTTACACCCGCCCCCAAAAGTACTGCCTTGAATGGATTGGATGTCAATTTTTCAAGTATTTTCTCTAAACGACCACCGGATACTTTGGATAATCCCTCCCCCATAACATTCATTCCATACAAAAATAGGGCTAGGCCTCCAATCATTGTCAGCACGCTAAACAAATCCATTTCTACTCCTCCACGCTCGTCACAAATGCAGATATACCGATATTACCGGAATCATTATATCGCCTTAATGTAAAAAGCATTGTGGTGGAAATGTAAAATCTATGTAAAATTCAATTTGTGTCCCATGGTTTCGTTGTGTTCATTGTTTCTTAAATATGGCTACAAAAACTGATGTGTGTGAAATAACAAAGCAGATATTAATTGACTTCATTCCTATAATGGAACAGGAGCATATTGAGTTAGATTTATGCATTCCGGATGACGAATACAATGTATTGATTGATAAGAATAGTTTTATTCGAATTATTCAGAACATTGTCAAAAACACGTTGACACATGCCGGAGAGGGAAAATACTTAGGAGTGTTTCTAAAAAAGGAACTTGATTACATTTATATTGATATTGCAGATAAGGGACAAGGAATTGATGCACAACATCTGCCTTTTATTTTTGAACGATTATATAAAGTCGACAATGCAAGATCAAGAGGTGGTGGACTTGGATTAGCGATAGCCAAAGAACTTGCAAATAAAATGGGTGGTAATATTGAAATACTTCGTTCCATACCGGGAGATACCGTATTTCGAGTTGTTTTTCCTGAAGCATTGTAAAAATGTCAGAAAAATGTCAGGGTTGTATTAGCCCCATGTTAGAACTTCCCTTTATACTAAAAGTACTTAGAAGTAAGGAGGAACAATAATCATGGATATGGTTTTAAAAACCGTAAGTTTAACAAAACAGTATGGGACGCAGTATGCTGTAAAAAATCTTGACATGAATGTTGAACGAGGTAAGATTTATGGGCTTTTAGGTCGAAACGGTGCAGGAAAAACAACGACCATCAGAATGGTAATGGGTTTATTGGAGCCGACGGAGGGAGATGTCTATCTCTTTGGAGAGAGAATGAAGGCTCCGACGAAATTGGTTTTTAGCAGAATTGGAGCATTGATTGAGGCACCGTCATTTTATGAGAATCTAACAGCAAAAGAAAACCTTAAGATAATATCTGATTTGAGGGGAATGCAATCAAAGAATTCTATCGAAGAAGCATTACAATTGGTAAACTTGGAAAATGAGAAGAAGAAAAAGGTGAAACAGTTTTCTCTTGGAATGAAACAGAGACTTGGTATTGCAATGGCGTTAATGCATAATCCTGAGTTTCTAATTCTGGATGAACCAACGAATGGTCTGGATCCCATTGGTATTCAACAAATTCGTTTATTGATTAAGAATCTGTCTGTTGAAAATGGCGTAACAGTACTTATTTCAAGTCATATCTTAAGCGAAATTGAACTAATGGCAGATAAGAGTGGCATTATTGATCAAGGGGTTCTGCTAGAAGAATTGACAATGGATGAGATATGTTATAGAAATCGCCATTTTGTGAAATTGGCAGTTTCTGATATGAGCAGAACCGTTCTGATACTGGAAAAGGAACTGGGAATTCATGATTTTGAGATTGCCGGTGAGAAAGAAATAAAGATTTTTCAGTTAGATGGAAATCTTGAAAATATGAATCGCATTCTTGTTACAAATGGTATTGGCGTATCAGAGATTTCTGTAAAGAAAGGAAATCTGGAAGAGTACTTCTTAAAGTTGACAGGAGGTGTTTCAATTGGTTAACATCATAAAAACAGAATTCTTTAAGTTAAAAGGATCAAGTATGCTATGGATTGGGCTGGGAGGGTGCTTTGTACTTCCGCTGATTGCACTTGGAATTAATCTGTCGAATCCAAACTATTTTACTTGGACGCAGTATGTACAACAGAATTTATGGCCACAAATTATTTTGCTTTGGCCCTGTCTCTTTGGAGTGTTTGGAACGTATATTTTTGGTCGGGAACGTATAGAGAATACTTATAAAAACTTGCTGATAATTCCTGTGGGACGAGTACAACTCGCAATTGCTAAAATGATTGTTATGTTTGTATGCATTATGGCTATGACTTTATTAACATATATACTCAATTTATCCGGAGTATTTATTGGGGTGAAGTTATCTATCGCAGAGTTTATGGAAGGTTTGAAAACATATTTATTAGCCGGATTCTTGATGTTTATATGCATTTTGCCGGTTATGCTAGTATCTATTATTACAAAAAAGGGGTTCTTGTTATCCGTTTGTATAAGTATTGTGTATTCACTTGCTTCATTAAGTGATGAAAGAACTTGTTTTCCATCATGTAAACAAGTTACTTTATAATCTTCATTTTCCAAGCATTGCTTTAATAAATTGCATAATTCAACATCATCATCTACAACGAGTATTTCTTTATTCATCATTTCACCTTATGTTTATCCCTTCTATCAGTGACCGCTCTCTCCGAAATCGCTAATCCCATGCTATCATATTGCCTTCGTTTTGTCATTGATGCAATCCAACCTCTGGAAAACTTTCCCTTTTCTTTACGGAAAAATATTTCCAAATCCATGATAACACAAGAAAATGCCTACAATTTCCGGCAATACTACAGCAATCCATTTTTCAATACCAACTATCTTTTCCTGCACCTTTTGAATTATATGTTCCATCTTCTTTTTGTTCAGAATATACAGCACATAGACCACCAGCAATGGCAGAATATAGATCAGACAGTAAATCGCCAGTAATGGTATTACAAGACGAACGGACACCTTCATCTCCACAATTTTTGCAATAAACACTAAATAAGGAAATGCGGTCGGCAAATCTCCAATTGTATTTGCTGCACCGAATAAGAACAAGAAGACCGGTTTTACCGATTTGGGTGCTGACGGTTTCTTCTCATTCACTTTCTCATCTGTGATAAGTCTCTTTTCCTTTTGAATGCGTCGAAATAGGAAAACAAATCCCATAATAATGAGAATCATACCAAGCACAATCTCCAGTGAAAAAATGGTAGCGCTGTATTGCGCCATGATTTTTTCAATATATTTCGAGATTATTTTATCAACACCCCAGAACACGAACACACCTCCAATAAGATAGGATAGATACGTTCCTGCAATATAGAACAAAGTATGTCGAGGTTTTTTCACAAAAGGCTGTAGCACCACCTGTGTTGATATGGTAAATGGATTAAGACAGTCCAAAAGTCCCATGCTAATTCCAAATAATAATAGTGCCCACATAATTACTATTTCTCCTACTCTTTCATCAAATCATTCATTCCGGTTACAAACTCTTCTCCAAATAATTCTGCCATACCAATTAGCATTTCCCATTGTTTATCACTTAACTGCTCCATGGCTTTCTCTTCTACCGCTAAATATCTACCAATTAATTCATCGGCATAACGCTGTCCTTCTTTTGTCAGAATAATTCTCTTATTTCTGCGATCTGACTTTTCTTCTTTTAACTCCACAAAGCCCTGTTCCCAGAAAGACTTCACAATGGTATTCACACTCTGTTTCGTATATAAGCTTTCCTCGCAAATTAACTTCTGGGTACAACTATCCGTATTCTGATAAATAATACCCAAAACAGTAAAACTCATGTAACTTAACCCATTTGCCTTGGCATATTCTCCGTAAACGGCTTCTATCGTTTTCCACTTCTCCATAAAACGGGATATAGGTTTCCTTCTATATTTCTCCATAATCCTTCTCCTTATAGTCTCTTTTCTTAATAGTAATGTTTTAGGACTATTTGAGAATAACATACTTCTTTAGCAAGGTCAACACGATCTATACTAAATATCTATTAAATATCTATTAAAATGGAGCCGAGAAATGAATTCTCAGCTCCTTATTGCAAATCGATTCTCCCATCTTTTCTTCATCTTTTTTTATCAGCGTTTGCAATGCCAATCTTTCTGATTCTGCTTAGGGATTCCGGCGTAATTCCTAAATATGTGGCTATGTAATGCTGTTTCACAGAACCGCATATCGAAGGGAATAAATTCTTAAAATGTAGATAACGCTGTGTTGCATCCTCTGTAAGAAATCCGTTTTCTCTGTAAATCTTGTATCGGAGCGCCCTTTCTAAAAGCGTAACATACACACTTTTTAGTTGTGCATACTCATTCATAAGCTCTTTCATTTTTTGCACATCAAAGCACATCAACGTTGTTTCTTCCAACGCTTCCCAAGTAACAATGCTTTCGCTGTATCCAAACAATCCTTCATCCATGCACAACGTTCCCTGCGCGCAAAACCCGCGGGTTATATCGTTGCCGTCTCCATCTACATAGTAGGACCTGCAAATTCCGTCAAGTACCAAAGCCGCGGTCTTCGTTTGCTCACCAACGTTCTGCAAGATACTGCCACCGGAAATCAATCGAAAAGAAGAAATATTAACAATGGCTCCCAGAATCTCGGTATCAATCTCCACATCGTTTTGCTTGCCTATATTCATCAGTTGTTGAATTATGTCTGTTTTATCCATAAGCCTCCTACAAAGTAACAACATAAAAAAGTATTGAAATCAAGTTCATTCCGCCATGCGCAATCATCGGAACAATCAAGTGCTTACTCTTTTTATATCCCCATATCCATAACAAACCAACCAAAAACGAATGCCCCATATTAAACCAATCCAGCATTCCAAACATAACATTGAAAAGTAGCAGCGCCGCGATTTCACCGAAAACATTCCCGCAAAACCTTTTAGCCATGCCTCTAAAATAAATCTCCTTGCATATACCACTAACGAAAACTAAGGCAAATATCATTAAAACGATTTCACCTATACTCAAATTCTCCCACCCGGCAAATGCCAAATCGGTTCTTCCCTTCGAAACAATAAGTGTAATGAGACCGATTACAGACGATATCGCTGCTAAAAGAACGCCAAGTGCAATATCTTTTCCAAGGCTTGCCTTATCATAAATTTCGTCCTTAAGACGAATTCCGTTCTGCTTATACATAAGGATTGCACTCGGAAGCAGAATCAGATTGGCAATCATCAACACCAAACAATATGTGCTCACGTCTGCATTGGCGTAACTGGCAATATCTAGGATATTCATGCCAGGCTGATAGTTTTGGCAGGAGCGATAGATTTCATATCCTGCTACAATGAATGTCAATAATGTCGTGATTTTTAATGCTTTCTCCGCATTTTGTGTGTCTGTGTTATTCATATCTTGTCACCTCCAAGGGTGACTATAATATGTAATTGGATATTTCGCATTGATATATGTTAATTTCGTCTCAGTTCCAACAATTTTTAACTCCTAAAAATTCTCTATTATTTGCTTTGCAATTCTTGTGGCAGTTTCTACAAATACCGGGCACTTTGTCGTGAATAACTCTTTTTCGCGTGCTTCTTTGATTCCCGCTTCTGTTGATAAATCACACCCCAATAAGTCTCTGCAGATATAAGAACCATATTCTTTGGCAAATTGATCCATCATCTTTACAGTTAACTGATTTGTGTTGAGACGGCTTTCCACATCGGATGGGTCCGATTGACCAAACTTTAAACCAATAGCCATCAGTGCTCCGGTTACTGCTCCACACACTTCTCCTTTACACATTCCGCCTCCGAAGCAACCTCCGATTTTTAAAGCCTGTTCTTCTGTTAATCCAAGTTCTGTTGCAAATGCCGCAAAAACTGCCTGCGAACAATGATACTTCTTTGAAAATAATTCTGCTGATTTCTTAACTTCGTCCAATTTACTTTCTCCTCTCTATAGTATATAGCCTTGAAGAATATTGAATAAATACCCAACAAGAATAATCCCGCCTGATTCTTTGCAAACTTAAATCTTTCCTTTTGTTCCAAGTCTGCTTGTCATATCAAGCGCCCATTTCCTTCTTTACAACATAATAACTGCTCAATATATATCTTAAATGAATCAAGCGTTTCACAATCTAAGGAGTAATGATGCCATTTTCCTTCCTTTCTATCATTTACTAATCTACATTCGCTTAGAATCTTCATATGGTGTGAAAGCGTTGGTTGTGTTATTTCAAAAGCTTCCAACAACTTACATCCACACTTCTCTCCGTCTGAGAGCATTTGAATTATTTGCAATCTGTTACTATCTCCAAGTGCTTTGCATATAAGTGCTACATCCATAGTATTCATATTTGTTCACCTCACATTGATGTTTGTCTATGCTTTGTATTATATGCATTACATAGATGTTTGTCAATGTTTTGTTTAAAAAAAGCCAACCAGAGTTTGACAAGTTCAAATCTGGAGGTGCCTCTAAAAAAAGAAATGACCCGTCACTCACGTGACGAGGCTGTCGGCGTCAACCAGAGTTTGACAAGTTCAAATCTGGAGGTGCCTCTAAAAAGAAATGACCCGTCACTCACGTGACGGGGCTGTCGGCGCCAACCAGAGTTTGACAAGTTCAAATCTGGAGGTGCCTCTAAAAAAAGAAATGACCCGTCACTCACGTGACGGGCCATTTCTTTTAAGAGGCGCCAACCAGATTTGAACTGGTGATAACGGTGTTGCAGACCGGTGCCTTACCACTTGGCTATGGCGCCATATGCGGCGAATTTTTGACCGCTCAATCATTATAGCAAAGGTCTTTTACTTCGTCAACAGTTATTTTGTGATTCAAGTTTTTTCCCATTCCAATACTCGTGAACCAAGCTTCGATAGCCACATTTCTTCATTTGGTCATAGGTAACCTCAAAGTTTTTTTTGCTATATCTACCGGTTGACAGATAACGAATGTTCTGTTGAAGATATGCATCAATCTCTGCCAAAGAAGCATCTGTAGTCAGCAATGGAAAGAACCATCGCGACCATGTTAGATCATTGGCGTCGGTTGCATGAAAAAACTTATTGTTAAACACACGAATCAACGTTTTCATGGCAAGATCCTCCGGAACCTGTTTCCGAACTTTCCATCGATAAACCGCTCTCGCCTTTCGCTTAATTTTTCCTTTCATCTTCTGCACGGTAGCATCGGACAAATCAATTTGTTTACATCTATAGGATACCCCTAAAAACTCCCATTCATCCCCGGGATTTATCATATACACTTTTGAAGTATTGACCTCCAAATTTCGCTCATGTAGTGCGTCGCTCAGATACGCAATACATTTGTCTCGCTCTTCTTTCGTCTGTGCAAACATCAAAATATCATCCGAATAACGCGCATAAACAACATTTCTATTTTGAAACATGAAATCCACCGGAGCCAAATACGCATTGGCCAGAAAGGGTGCAATCGGACAACCTGCCATAACACCCCGCTTCTCTTCTGTTACCGCACCGTCAATCAATACCTTATCTTCACATAAAAGTGACTCTAGAAAATGATATAGTGGCCGATCATCTGCCATCATGGTCTGTAACAACGGCAACAGTTGTAAAATGTCAATACTGTTAAAGTAATTGGCTACATCAAGTTTATATCCATACATGTAATCAATTCCGGGTGTGCCCGCCATCTCATGGATTGCTTTTTTTGCACCATATTGTGTTCTAAACGAATATAAGTTATCTGCAAAGAGCGCATCATATCGATACAGTAAGTGTGACATTAACTTTAGTATCCATATTTCCGGCTCCGGAAAAATATATACAGTTCTTTTCTTCGTACTGTTAACCTTGTTGACTTGCTTTTTGGTCGGCAGTGCGAAGGTAACGTCACCGTTGACCAAACGATTACACAATTTTTCATATTCCCTATTCGCAATAAACGCCGCTAATCGCGCGGTTTCTTTTTTGGTTAAGTGTCCTTTTCCCACTTTATAGGCAAGAAAGTCCTTCCACGTCTGTTCCGACGCCATATCATCCAGTAGCCCCATGACATCTCCTTAATTGTGTGCACAAAAAAAGAAGGGGAAATGCTTTGAATAAGCAATGCTTATGACAAGACTGTACATGAACTCGTTACCTGCAAAACTTTGATTGTTCATGCTTCGCCCCCTCGCAGGTGCAAAAGTTGCGTTCCCCTTCTAACATATAACAGAGCATAAATGCTCACTGTTACCCTAAAAATATAACTGCTAAAAATTTGGTTCCCAACTGCTAAATCTCGCCGCTTACAAAACCGACTTGATTCTGTTAATCACGTAATCGCGATTGTTTTCAAAGTGCAGAAAATAGAATTGGAACGGAATGCCATTGTTCAAACTTGCATCTTTGGCGTGTGCATAAGGGCGATTCTGGTATTTGTTCTTCGGAACCAACATGATGAACAACTTCGGAACGCCATCTAAATATAAGCCAAACGTAAAATCGCCTGCATACTGGCTGGCACCAAACGGTTGCGAAGGCACATGTCTATTAATTGTGTATCCGGAAAACTCACTGCAAAGAAGCGCATAAAAATTTTCTTCTACATTTCCGACGCTGAGTGAATTCGATGTATACGGCTGATACGATGTTTGTGCAGTCATACTGCCCTGACCTTCTGAATAATTGTAGTTATACTGATTGGTCGTGTCATAATTTGCCGTCAAATTCGGATCTGTATATGTATAACTTCCGACGTTACTGTCTTGATTGACACCTGTGGTTTGATATGGTGATGGTGTGGTATCGTTGTTCTTATTTGACGAGTTATTGATTGCATCTACAATCGCACCCGAAACCAAACCTCCGACACCCTTACTGATTTCTTTTCTGATCAAACGATCTAGTAATCCCATATAATTCTCCTTTCCTACGTAAACGTAACCCAACATTTCTATATCCATATTATGGGAATCCTTGTTCCGTGTCAAGTATCGTTTTTGCCATAATCGGCGCTCATTTTCTGTCCTTAATCCGTTCAGTGTTATCATTGAATCAACAAATTTACAACACTGCCGTAGATCAAAGAAAACGCAATACCAACTCACAACGCTCCCTGAGCGAAAATGCATCAAAATACGCTTCTTCCATCGGAATAAATCGGTTTAAAAACTGTTCCGCCATATCCGGGTTTCTCCGCAAAATGCGCTCTTTCTGCACCGATTTCTCAATGTCTAAAAAGACATGCAGATGATAGTAGTCCCACAACGCTTTGTTACAACAATAACTCCCCTCGGTTATAATCACTTCCGTAGGCTCTATGTGAATCGGTGTTGTCAACTCTTGTTTGTGACAATCGTAAGTGTAATACGTTGTAGCCTTACCGGCAGTTAGTGGTAACATCACTTCTTGCAAAAAACGCTCATGGTCCACATTTTCGCCCGGTGTTTGTAGTCGCTCCTGCGTTCTCTGATATGGTTGTAGATAAAAATCATCCATATGGATCACCGTACATCCGAGCTCTCGCTGCAATTCCGCTGCAAGCGTTGTTTTTCCGGCAGCACAGCGTCCGTCAATCGCAATGAAATAAGGAAACTGATTTATTCTATTGGTAATTTTTAGCAAATTCTCATTCAATCTATGTTCACTCAACCTTTAATTTCTGTTTTTTCTTGAATTTAACCAATCCCGTCCGATGTAATGCCAACATGATTGCAGGAATCAAAACCAATTGAATGATAATGCCGGGAATTGAATTTAGCAAAGCGCCCGCCATAAAAGCTTTCCCTGTAAATGATTCCCCTTTGATTGAGAGAAGTAAAAGTTGCGATGTCCCCCATACAATTCTGCCTGAAATCATTGCAACAATGATTGCGCGATACAACGAAACGATGCATTGCCATTTCGATAATTGGTACATCAGTCCGGCAACAAGGCCATACGTGAGGAGTTCTAAGGACATTGAAATTGCCGTCGGAAAGAAAACCGGCATACCGAATACCATACTACGAAGCAATGGAAGAATCAGTCCAATAATTGCTCCGTATTGCCATCCGCATATGAGGCCGCATAAAAACACCGGAATATGCATCGGCAGTAACATTTTGCCAATTTGCGGAATCTGCCCCGTAAAGAACGGAAGAACCATTCCGATTGCCATAAACATTGCCGATAAAACCATGTTTTTTGTCAATTCTTTCTTCATCTGAGCCTCCTGTGTCGCGACTGTATACGAATAATGATTCCCACGTTGTACATGAATAATCAAGATACAGTAACTGTGATGACAATTTTAGCATGTTCAACACATTTCGTCCATTGATAATTATCATGATTTTTATCTAAAACCATAAATTACCACTTCCGTTGCGTATCTATAGTAACCAAACAATACAAGCAGTATAATTCATTTTGCATGATTTATACGGAAAGGATTACTATGTATCAAACCAGACACAAC
>CAYMCV010000022.1:15532-20873 GCA_964389005.1 uncultured Lachnospiraceae bacterium
TACCTCTATGATAGCCGGCTGCGGTTCGACAACGCCCGGTTCGACAACGCCCAATCCCGCACCGGAACCAATCAGTTCATCCAATAATCCTCCGAGTACAAACACCGATATCCCCGGAGATACTGACAAAAGCGATGTGGAAAACATGAATTTGTTTGCTTATGATTTTTATGATAAGTTATCAAGCGGCGAGAATTTCATGTACTCCCCTTACAGCGTGAGTATGGCACTGTCCATGCTTCTAAATGGAGCTGACGGCAATTCGCGTACCGAATTAGAGCAAATTCTACATGTTTCGGACTTGGATCGGCGTAACCAAACGTGCAGTTCTTTTATAGATAAAAAGTACAATGGCAATACCGAACTGTATATCTCTAATTCCATTTGGCTTTCTGAATACATCAAACCCGATCAAACTGCCGAAAAGGAGTTTTTTAAACCGGTGAAAGATATTTATCGAACGGAAAATTACGAAGTTGATTTTGCCGCAGAAAGTACGCTGGAAAAAATCAACAAGTGGGCATCCGACAATACCAATGGAATGATTGACCCCTTCTTAGGTTCCATTGATCCGGATACGAAAATGTGCCTGATGAATGCAATATATTTTAAAGGTGAGTGGGAGAACAAATTTGCGGAGGATCGCACTTTCGACGCTCCGTTCTATGCAATTAACGGTGAACAGATGGCAGAAACCATGCATCAATATGGTGTGTTATACAAATATGTAGCTTCCGATGGTTTGCGTGGGTTGGAATTACCGTACGATGACGGTGCGACCGCTATGGACATCTTCATTCCCGAGAATCCGGATGCGAAAAACGTATACGAAATAATGCAGGCGATGACCGCGGAAGAAAAACTGGAGTTGATTACCTCATTTGACAATGCCGCAGAACGAAATATTGATACGCTCGCGCTTCCGAAATTCGAGTTTGAAACCCCTCTTATGGATTTGGTAAATCCTTTGAAACAATCCGGTGCCAACGAGATCTTTGACGGCGAACTTGCCGATTTCACAAAAATTGGAGCTGATTTCTATGTAGCGCAGATAATGCAAAAAGCCAAGATTATTGTCGATGAAAAAGGAACCAAAGCGGCTGCGGTTACCGGCGTTATGATGAATACCGAAAGTGTTTCCATCGAGCCGGAAATTACATTTGACTTTATTGTTGATCATCCGTTCTTCTACTGTATCAGAGATACGGAAAGCGGAGAAATCCTGTTTATGGGATATATGTGTTCGTTCAATAAGTAACTCCGACAAGCAATTTACAAAAGGACGAGAGCAGTTAGTTCTCGTCCTTTTCGCTATTCGACTGAATCTGTTTCAAGAGCTTATTCTGCCGATTGGCATATGTAAAAATTGAAATATAGTACCATATTGCACCGATTACATATGGAATCGTAAAACTACGAAACGCATCCCAATATCCGCTCGCACTGACCTCTGAAAAGAAACTCGAGATATAAATGCTTCCCAAAGCCAATACAATTGCTATGAGATACTGTATCAGTATCATTAGAATCGGAGGCCATTTTTCAAATAAAAAGTGAAACGAAAGAACCAAAACTCCAATGCTTGTCCATAGCAACATAAAAAGAGAATTCATATGATTCGTTTCAGTTTTGCCAAAAATCATCTCAATGATTGCCGATCCGATTGAAATAATGGTATAGCAAACACATATTGCCAACAGTATTTCACTCCACTTTTTTCCTTTCGTACCGTACCAATGATACTCTCAATCATCGGTGTCATCGTCTTATAATAAATATCAATTTTTTCATCCGCTTTGGTCTTAAAAAGATTTAATCGCACGCGCTCTCTCCATAATCATTGGTTTCATCCACTTATTCCAGTTCTTCAACAAATAACTTGATGGCATCACTGCTCTCTTTCTTATATTCGATTATACTCTCAATATGACCACATGGAAAGGTTACCAATTCTTTTTGTTCTGCCGCAATTGCATGAAACATCTCATTTGCTTGATATTCAGGCACCAAATCATCTTGGGTCGCATAAAGAATCAGCGTCGGTACCTGATTTTGTTCCAGATGACTTACCGCATCCAAATCATCAAAACCAAATCCATAATGCTGTTGTAGATACCAATCTCCACAGGCGATAATGTATGCAACCGAAGTCTCCGTCATTCCGTCTTCCTCCATCATCATTCCGTGAAAAACGTATTCCATTCCGTTAATTGCAGAATCTAATACAAATGCATCCACATTCTCTGCTGCATGTTGCTCAGATGAGTAAACCGCAACTGTTAATCCACCCATGGATTGACCGTGTACAACAACTTGATTTGCATTCATTGTATTCTTGGCATAATCAACCGTTGCTTTCACATCAAGACTTTCAAAGTATCCGAAGGAAACCCACTCATTCTTAGAATCTCCGCTGGCGCGCTGATCTATGGCTATAACTTCGTATCCGTCTTCTAAGTAAACTTCTGCAACCGGATAGGTCGATACATGCTCTCCACCCGCTCCGTGAACCAAAATGGCAACTTTCTTCTGCTCCTGTGCATTTTTCAGTGCTCCCTCTTCTTTCGGAACAAGAATAACCGCCGGAACCTCATTTCCATCCTCTGCAGAGAAGGTAATAGCTGTTTCTGAATAAAGTTCTCTAAACTTATCCAAATCATAATTCCACTTTTCTAATTGCCCAAGCGAATTGGCCTTGGTATCATTTTGGTCATTTTGATGTAAAATTCCGTCTGCAACAAGTTTTCCGACATAATTGCTGAAACCGAGACCGACGATTACGGCAATCACTATTAATCCTCCGACAATACCGAGTGCTATTTTCCATCGTTTTTTCTTCTTCATTCTATCTGCCTCCTTTTTTTGAAAGTATAGCGTATAAAAGTAAATACGTCATAAAAATATGTGTGTTCTGCAATTTCCAATGTCTATGTTACATTTAACCCTTCATTCGAATTCGTCAATATGCAAATTTCTCACTCAAAACGTGCGCGCAAGATACAAAAAAAGCGCTTCTTAACGAAACGCTTCAACCTGACTTGCCAATTGTTTCTGTTTGATGGTGCAGTTGCCAAACCCATATTCCTCCATTGTAAAGTGGTCAAACATAAGACGTAAGTTAAATTAAACATAGCGTAATTGCATCGGATATACTCTTCTCATATGCTTCCATGCCGTATTTATCAACCTCGGCTTTATTCTTCTCTCCGTGCGTAAGGCATCCAGCTCCGCCAATACAACCTCCGACACACGCCATTCCCTCAATGAAGTTCGCTTGCAATTTCCCTTTGCTTTTTTGAAGCAGCGCAATTTTACATGCGTCAATTCCATCACATGCACAGGGTTTAAGTTCAAAATCAAGTTCCTGTTCCTTGAGTCCTTCGGCAACTGCGTCAGAAAGTCCACCCGAGCGTGCAAAAATTCTGCCAAAATATGAGGCGTTGTCAAGAACATCCTCCGGAAGCGTTGTTATGTCAATATCACGACTATCGAACAAAGCCTGTAATTCTTCAAACGTCATAGCCTCATCTACATACTGTCTTATACCCGTCTTTTGAACCTCCGCCTTTTTAGCTGTACAAGGCCCAATGAAGACGATTTTAGATAAAGGTTCTTTTTCTTTTATAAATTTTGCTATTGTCGCCATCGGGGATAGATTATGTGAAATGAACGGTACAAGTTCCGAAAAGTTCTTTTCAACATAGGATACAAACGCAGGACAACACGAACTTGTCAAAAATCCTTTATCAGCAAGTTCCTTTGACTCCGCCTGCGCTACCATATCAGCTCCCAATGCGGCCTCAATGGCAGTGTAAAACCCGAGAGCCTTTAGTCCCGCTATAACCTGCCCTAATTTTGCGTAAGTAAATTGACTGGATACAGATGGCGCAACCACCGCATAGACCTTGTACTTTTCATTTTCTTCGCTCTTTTTTATCATATCAATGACATTGAGAATATAGGATTTATCCGTGATAGCACCAAAAGGACACTGATAAACGCAGGCACCGCAGGATATACATTTTTCATTGTCAATATGCGCCTGCTTCTCATCTCCCATTGAAATAGCTTTAATCGAACACGCACTTTCACATGGTCGCTTGTAATTCTGAATTGCCCGATACGGACATACCTTAGAACACGCACCGCATTCTCTACACTTTGATTTGTCAATATGCGCTGTATGCTTTTCGTCAAATGTAATCGCGCCAAAACGACAGGCATCCTCGCAACGATGTGCTAGACACCCACGACATGCGTTGGTCACCTCATATCCGCCCATGGGGCATTCGTCACAAGCAATATCTATAACTTCAATCACATTCGGATTTGATTTGTCGCCACCCATAGCAATCTTTACGCGCTCCGTAAGAATTGCGCGTTCCTTATAAACGCAACAGCGCATTGTCGGAATCTTCCCCGGAATAATCGTCTTCGGAATATCTATTGCTGTTTCAGGAAGTCTGTCCGCCCACGCCTCTCTCGCCACCTCACGGAGAACCTTGTATTTCAAGTACTGAACTTTTGTATCAAATTTTTTCATACATAACCTCCACGTTACTAAAAATAACTAACTTTAATACGTTTGCCCATCTGTTGTAAACACTCCGATAACTCTTTGACAAGATTCATCTTAATGCTGTAATTGATTGGTAAGTCCGGATTCTGATGCGCGGGATTTACCGCTCTGCCGACGTAGAAATTGATATCGGTTGCCTCCTCAAAAAGAAGTCTGCATATCATTGACGCACCATCGCGCTGGTAACTCCATCTCTCGTACAATTCGTTCTGATCAAGAGCATCCTTTGCGTATTCTATTACCTTGCTGATGGTAATAACACCCTCGGTAACAAGGTCTATTCCCTCGATTTGCGCAATCGGAGGCACATCTTTGCTCTCAAAGCAAAGGCTTGTTGTAAGCGGTTTCCCGAGATATGCCGCAGCAATGGACGAAGTGGTTCCGCCACAGACAATATGCTTTCCTTCCTTTGAGAAAAACAATGACATCATACGATCACAGTCATCGCGGTTACGAGGCGGTCCGAATAGAATGTTCATAGACTCGCGCTTGCGAATATGCACAACGCAGGCAGTCGCATCATCTCCCGGATGATAACCGTATTGTTTATTGCATTCATCTACAAGCATAGTGGAAAGTGTTTTTGCAGCATACCCAGAATCAGAAAGCGTTTCCATAAGATCAATAATCTCTTCTCGTTTCCAACCGAAATTATACGCCCTTCCTATTCCTGCGTGAGGACAGCCGTCACTCATTGCAATAAAAATATCGTTTTCCTGCAATTTAACAAGCGACTGATAAATCGTCTTCCCCGCAATTGTA
>CAYMCV010000022.1:20883-26383 GCA_964389005.1 uncultured Lachnospiraceae bacterium
CGGATTATCATATTGGATTAATTCTGCAGATTCGTTGTCAATGAGGTGTATGATTGTAAAGGTTGAATATGCAACCCCACGCACCGCACACACCGGCAGCGTCGCCGCAATTGTTGTTACACATTCTTCGAGTGGGAGCCCCTCCGCCATCATGGTAGAAATAATTTTCCCCGTAAGAGTTGATAGAATACTCGCCTTCACGCCGCTTCCGAGTCCGTCGGCAAGAACAATAACGGTGGAGTTATCGTTTTGCTCCACAATGTCAACATGGTCACCGCAGAGCTGCTCGCCGTCGTGATTTATGCTTTTCCAGCCGATATCGGCACAAAGATCATTCATCGCTTATTGACTCCTTGAGATTTGAAAGTGCAATCTTGGTTTCCGCTGCCGTCTCACCCAGTAGCGACGCTATTTCCTGTACAATACGCATTTGTTTGTCTACGACTTTGTCAGCAATTTCTACGGTTTGTCGACTAATGCTTTCTTTTTTTTCACGTTGAATTTCTTCCTCGGTAATATCGCGTAAAATGCATACTATCAGATGAAACAGTTTATCGTAAACAACCGTTTCTTCAACGTATTTCTTATATTCCGCAAGATACATCCTTTTTCCGTGAATAGCCTTTTCCGTTTGTAATACGTCAAGAAAATCACGGGGATCAAGTATTTTTACAATGCCGTCACCGAGAATATCCGATGCAGAGCGAAGATTTGTAAGTTCCATTGCCGCTGCGTTTATCTGCTGTACCTCCAGTTTTTCATTAAGTACAATAAGTCCATTCGGCGTATTTCTTGTAATCGTATCGGAGAAGTTTTCCGCCTTATCCTTGAGGTATGGCAGACACATCGAAATTTCGGCCTTACCCTGATAAACCGCAACTGCTTTTTCCCGACAGGTGTTATATCCACAACTTCCGCAGTTTAGTTCGTCGGATGGGTTTATTTTACCCATCTGACGAAGAATTGCACTTATTTCATTGTCAGATGGCTGTACAGCGTTTTGCTCGATGAACGAAAAACTTTTTTGAAGCAAAAAGATATCCGGCTGACTTATCGCGAAATCCTCATCCCCGGCGGACTGTGAAATCGACATATAATCAAGTAACGGCGAGCGGTGATATTTCTCCATTACAGGACCACCGATACAACTGCCTACGCACGCAGACATCTCAATGAAGCAATGATGTATTTTCCCGCTTTCAATATCACGAAGTGCGGCAATGCAGTTCTCAGTACCGTCAACCGCAATATAAGTATAGTTGGGATTTCTTTTAACCATGGTTTTCAAAATTCCACCAGTTGTCGGGAAGAGCCTTGTGCGACTTTTCTTATTCTCTTCAACACCGCTTGTATCAAGTTCGATATGCTCCGATTTAAGCCATGCCGTAAGCTCATCAAATGTCAAAACAGCATCTATAATCCCATCATAACGCTGTGCCTCGTCCTTTTTTGCCACACATGGACCGATAAAGACGGTTTTTGCATTGGGATACCGACGCTTGATATCCTCACAATGCGCCTGGACGGGAGAAAGTACATTTGCAAGACACCTGAGTTCTGCGGGAAAATGCTTCTGAATAAGTAGATTTACCGAATGACAGCAGGAACTTATTACGACGTCTTGCGTTTCTTCCTCCAGTATCCGTTCATACTCGGTTTTCACAATCGTTGCTCCGCGTGCGGTTTCTTCGGCGTCAAAAAAGCCCAGTCTTTTAAGTGCCTCACGCATACCGTCGATGCCAACATCCGCGTAATTTGCAAGGAACGACGGTGCCAGACTTGCGATTACAGGCTCGCCTGACTGTAACAACACCTTAACTTTTTCTGTTTCATCTACTATCTGCTTGGCGTTTTGCGGACAGACCACAAAGCATTGTCCACAAAGTATACATTCGCTGCCGATGATATATGCCTGATTGCCGGAAAAGCGAATGGATTTCACAGGGCAGTGACGAATACATTTATAACAATTCTTACAGTTTGACTTTTTTAATGTCAGACATTCCATTCCATCACATCCTCTCGATATTAATGGTCCTCAAAATTTTATCCTCAAAAAAACCTTCTAGATTATCGGGTGTAATTCCTGTATAAACCATATCGTCAACAGTTATAGTCACGCCGTCGCGGTTACACTTGCCGGAACAAAAACTTCCTGCAAGTGTAACGTCGGTTTCAAGCCGATACTCCGTAATCAATGCTTGAAAAAGTTCGACAACTTTTTCAGACCCTTTTAAGTGGCAAGATGAACCCACACAAATCTGGACAATCATCTATATCACCTCCGCAAGTACATTTTCTGCAAAAAATGTATTGATTTCATCAGGGCTTACCGAAAAGAAATTGTCATCTATTGTGACACAGACACCCTGTTGACATCTTCCCATGCAAAACGTGCCGGAAAGTTCCACTTTATCTCCGAGATTATTTTCTCTGATAAGATACTGTAACTGCTCCACAATCTGACGTGAACCTTTCAGATGACAGGATGATCCTATACAAACGGTTAATTTCATTTTATTTTCCTCCTTATTCATAATCAACAACGTCAATCCAAGAATTCAGAAATTCTCGTTCTTCGGCATTTCCCTTAACGCTTTGCGAAGCTGCTACAATTGGCATCCATTTCTGAACATATTGCTTTGCCGTGTCACTTTTTTCGCAAAACAAATCCAGATACCGTTCAGCCCCTTCAATATCACCGCTCAGCCAAAACAAAAGATAGGTTCTTGCCGCATCGGCGGAGGCATTTCCCTGCGTTGCATGTGACCAGTCGAGAATGTAAGGCGTACCGTCATCCGATATCACAATATTAGACGGGTTAAAATCGCCGTGGCATAATTTATTATGTTTTGGCATTCCCGCAAGACGTGTGTGAAGATCGTATCTCGCTGTCGCGGAAAGGGCTGTTTCGCTGATTTTGCGGCTCATTTTATCTTTGAGTTTGCTCAGGTTAGGACAGATTTTTGCGTGCATTTCAAGTTGGAGATTTACAAATTGCTGTAAATATGATTCCTTTTTATCCGGATTTTCCTGCATAAGTTGTGCAAGCGTTTTCCCTTTGATATATTCGGAAACAATTGTCCATTTACCGTCAATCACAGTAACCTCAAGAATTTTGGGAATATTAAGTCCCGTTTCTTCGACTCTCGACTGATTTAAGGCCTCGTTCAGCACATCCGACTTGGAATATTCTTCATTAAAGACTTTTAGGCAGTGTTCTCCGTCGCGATAAACGGTTTTTCTATTTCTGACTGCGATTATTCTATCCAGTTTCATAACTGCTTCCCTCCTTACGCTTTCTTAATGCCGCCTTTTGTTTTACGGTATGTGTTTTTGAAGTTATGAGTATCAGTATTTACTGTGTGTTTCAAAGCATCGTGAAAAGGAGTTTCAACAAAATGATTACCGTAGTACGCATTAAGGTACATCTGCTTGATCTCACTCATCAGGGGATAACGTGGATTTGCTCCTGTACACTGGTCATCAAACGCCTGCTCCGTCATATCATCGAGCCTGTCAAGGAAGTCCTTTTCATCGATATTGTAATCGCGGATGGTCTTTTTGATTCCGACGCGTTCCTTGAGGGCACTAACTGCCTTGATAAGATTTTCAAGTTTCTCGGCATCGCTATTTCCTCCGAGATTCAAGTAGTCTGCAATTTCGGCATAGCGCGCAAGTGTATGCGGATGGTCATACTGCGAAAAGGTTCCCATCTTTGCAGGCATTTCGGAAGCATTAAAACGCAACACTTCTTCAATCATAAGTGCGTTTGCAATTCCATGCGGAAGATGATGGAACGCGCCAAGTTTGTGCGCCATTGAATGACATACGCCGAGGAATGCGTTTGCAAACGCCATGCCTGCCATTGTCGCGGCATTCGCCATTTTCTCGCGTGCCTCAATATCTGTCTGTCCATTGTCATAAGCGCGAGGAAGATACTCGAAAATAACCTGTAACGCCTGTTTCGCAAGTCCATCGGTATAGTCTGTAGCAAGCATTGCGGCATAAGCTTCAAGTGCATGAGTTACGGCATCAATACCGGAAGCGGCGGTCAAGCCCTTCGGTGCGCTCATATGAAAATCTGTGTCAATTATTGCCATGTTCGGAAGCAACTCGTAATCTGCAAGAGGATATTTTACGCCAGTTTTTTCATCGGTAATTACTGCAAACGGCGTTACCTCGGAACCTGTTCCGGCCGAAGTGGGTATGGCGATAAAGTACGCTTTTTCGCCCATTTTAGGGAATGTATAGACACGCTTGCGAATATCAATAAATCGCATTGCCATATCCATAAAATCCACCTCCGGATGCTCATACATAACCCACATAATCTTAGCAGCATCCATAGCTGATCCACCGCCGAGAGATATAATGCAATCCGGCTCAAATGCCTTCATCTGTGCAGCGCCTTCCTTTGCACAAGTGAGCGTTGGATCGGGCGCAACATTAAAGAATGTTGTATGTGCAATGCCCATTTCATCAAGCTTGTCGGTAATCGGCTTCGTATAGCCGTTGTTGTAAAGAAAACTGTCGGTAACTATAAATGCTTTTTTCTTTCCCATTACTGTCTTAAGTTCATCAAGAGCCACCGGAAGACAGCCCTTCTTTACATATATTTTCTGAGGTGCTCTGAACCACAACATATTCTGTCTCCTTTCGGCAACGGTTTTTATATTAATCAAATGCTTTACACCAACATTTTCACTTACGCTGTTTCCGCCCCATGAACCGCAACCGAGCGTAAGCGAAGGCGCAAGTTTAAAGTTATAGAGGTCACCGATGCCGCCATGTGATGATGGCGTATTCACAAGTATACGACAGGTTTTCATTCGTGACGCAAATGCTTTGAGTTTCTCACGCTCGGTAATTTCATTAAGATATATCGAGGAAGTATGTCCGTAACCGCCATCTGCTATCAGATGTTCCGCTTTGTCAAAAGCGTCAATAATATCAGTCGCTTTATACATAGCGAGCACAGGCGAGAGTTTTTCGTGTGCAAATTCCTCAGAAATATCGACGCTTTCGACCTCACCTATCAGAATTTTTGTACCTTCCGGTACCTTTACTCCGGCAAGTGACGCAATTTTGTACGCACTCTGTCCTACAATTTTTGCATTTAACGAACCATTGGTAATAATGGTTTTTCTCACCTTTTCGGTTTCCTCGGGATTCAAAAAGTAACATCCGCGTTCAAAAAACTCATCTTTCACAGCATCATATACCTTTTTATGTACAATGACAGATTGTTCGGACGCACAAATCATTCCGTTATCGAAAGTTTTGGAATGAATAATTGAGCTAACCGCAAGTACAATATCCGCCGTTTCATCAATAATAGCAGGCGTGTTTCCGGCTCCAACACCAAGGGCCGGTTTTCCGCTTGAATATGCCGACTTTACCATTCCTGGCCCTCCGGTTGCAAGAATTAAATCTGCCTCTTTCATAACAGTGGTCTTGAACCCTCCAGGCAGATACCCCGAACTTTTACTCTAACTTT
>CAYMCV010000023.1:0-16974 GCA_964389005.1 uncultured Lachnospiraceae bacterium
AATCGCGCGATCATCCAGAAGCAGAATATCTTCGAATACAAACATCTTCTTTCTGATTTCATCTGCCAGTTCCGGATCTTCGATTTCCAAAGTTTCCATGATAAGTTTTTCTGTACCGCGATCCACGGTATTCAAAATTTCAACAACATGATCCACGCCACCGATGATGGTGTAATCCTGGTTTACAAGATTTGCCAGCTTGGATTCCAAAATCTTCTCGACTTCCTTAATCACATCCGGACTTGTGCGATCCATGGTTGCAATACGTTTGGCAACATCAGCCTGTCGCTCCGGCGATAATGCAGATAAAATCATTGCCGATTGCGATGGTCCCAAATAAGACAGTATGAGTGCAATCGTCTGCGGATGTTCGTCCTGAATAAAACTCAGTAACTGACTCGCATCCGTTTTTCGTACAAATTCAAAAGGTTTTACCTGAATGGACGCAGTCAGACGATTAATGACATCTACCGCCTTGTCTGCACCGAGTGCCTTTTCAAGCAATTCCTTCGCATAACCGATACCGCCTTCTGCAATATATTGTTGCGCCAGACAGATTTCATAAAATTCATTGATGACTTCTTCTTTTGCCTGCGGCGTCACGCTCCTCGTATTTGCAATTTCCAAGGTTAAATCTTCAATTTCATCTTCTTTCAGATGTTTAAAAATCATCGCCGACTTTTCCGGTCCCAATGAAATCAGTAGGATTGCGGCTTTCTGTATTCCGCTGATTTTATCTTCGTTTCGTGCCATCATCCTACCCCCAATCCTCGTTTAACCAGTTTCTGAGCAGATTTGCTACCGCCTCCGGATTCTCATCAACAAACTTTTCAATCATTTTTCGTGTTTCAGATTTGGTTTCTAGTTCAATATCTTCCAGCGGTTCACTCGGCATGGACTGTAACAGGCTTTCCACAGAAAGTTCTTCCGGTTCTTCCGGTTTATTTTTATCTGTTTTCATGCTCCGTATCACCACATACGCAAGAAGAATCACAATCAGAACAATCAATGCAATCTGGAATATATCGGAAAAATCAACTTTTAATGATTCTTTGTCAACAAAGAACGGCTCTTCAAATGCAAGAATTGTGATTCGTTCCGCCGGAATACCCGTTGCGTTTGCAACAATACTGTAAAAATCATTCTCCACATCAAGTTTGGTTCTTGTCTCATTCTGTGCTTTGTATTCATCCCATGTGATACCGTCTAACAAGCCTTGGTTCTCGACATCTTCTTCTCTGATAACGCGATAAGAAATCGCTGATATTGCAATGGAAGAATCATCATATACAATCAGTCCGGGGGGAATCGACTTGTTCGTCATAAACTCATTCGGAAGATAGTTCTTTGTAAACTCACTCTCTGTAGAAGTTCCGCCGGCACCGTCTTGATATACATAGGTTCCGCCTTCTCCATTGGAATCCGTACCAGGAACCGCAGCGGTTCCTCCGGTGGTCTCGGCTTCATATCCGCTCTCATTTGCCAGGACACCCTGTGCGGCGCCATCCACCGGTTTATACAGATGTTCTGCATATTCCGTAGTAGAAAAATCCAACACCAAATTGCTTGCGACTTCAATGAGATCATACTCATTCGTCCCAAGCAATACTTTTTTGACTTCATTTTTGACAATGGCTTCCGCCTGTTGTTTCGCCGTTGTCTGACTTCCGGCACTTCCCGCAATCGAAAGTTCATCTCCGCCGGAGAACAAAAGATTTCCTTCCGTGTCCATAATGACGACGTTCTCCGTGGTATCGTTTCCAATGGCAGTTTTTACAAATCTGGCTATCGCATAAGCATTATCCTCAGTGCATGTCCCGGATAATGTCAAAAGCACCGTTGCATAGGATTGTTGATTCCGTGCAATCAGTGTTCCATCGTCCTCCGGTATCTTTAGAATCACACTGGCCGACTCTACAAAATCATACTGTGACAAGTCATCTGCAAGCGCACTTTCCAAGTATGCCACATAGAGTTTCTGTTTGTCCGCTTCCGTTGTACTTAATCCGCCGTTTACCACCTTGTCGATTCCAAAGTCGTCCGACATGATGTTGTTCGCGCCAAGTAAGAGACGTGCCTCCGACAATTGTTTGGTATTGACCGTAAAAACCAAGCCGGAATCCGACACCTTGTATTTGATATCGCCGTTAACCAATAAATCTTTCACTTGCGATGCCTGATTGGTATTCTCGCAGGTTACAAGATTCGTATATTGTATACGCGTGACAACCGTAATCAATATCGCAAATGCAACAATGATACCGATTCCGACCGCTAAAATGGTCGTTTTCTGTTTGGATGAAAACTTATCCCACCATTCCTTTATCTTTCCGGGCAGTACTTTTAATCTGTCCAAAAGTTTCTCAACCATATCTATCCTCCACGATGTACTTTCATACGCTCAATCGCCCCAAATCGATCATCGCATGTTCTAACCATGAATGCAAAACATCAAATCTGCATCTGCATGATGGTTCTGTATGCTTCTAAAAATCGATCACGAACCGCCACCGTATATTGCAGTGCCGTCGACGCTTTCTGTAATGCAATCGCCAAATCGTGTGTGTTCTCGGTCTCGCCCATCGCAAACTTCAGTTCTTCGTTCTCTGCATCGGATAAATAGGCATTGGTAACTTTTACATTGTCAATCGCTGCGTTCAACATGGCGCCAAATGCATCCGATTGATTTCCTTTCGCTGCCGAAAGGTTCTTGGCACTCGGCATAACGTTCGAAACAGTATCCATATTTGCCAAAGATAAAATATCCATAACCCTAACCTCCGTTTTCCCCATCCATATTACAATTGCACGTCATCTAACTATGATTTCAAGATATCCAAACCTTGAACCGCCATGGATTTGCTGGCGTCAAACGCCGTCGCATTCGCCTGATAAGCACGCGACGCATCAATCAGATTGGTCATCTCTGTAATTGTATTGACATTCGGATAATAAACATAACCATTTTCATCTGCATCCGGATGTGACGGATCGTATACCTGATTCATCTCCGTTGTCATGTCCTCTTGAACAGATACGACACGAACCCCGCCGCCAACCGACTTCCCGGCTACGTTCCCAACATTTGTTGCAGAATCCAAATAGTCACGAAACATTCCATGCTGTTCCTTTGCCTCAAACGTAACCACTTTACGTCGGTACGGTTCTCCGTTCTCGGTTCTTGTGGTATTCGCATTCGCCACATTCTCCGAAATCACATCCATACGATAACGTTGCGCCGTCATACCTGAAGCACTGACATCAAAAGCATCAAACATTCCCATAAAAATTCTCCTTTCCGAATTGCCTACCGCTACTTCATGGCAGTTTGCATATTCTGAAATTCCTGTGATATGCTACCCATTAATCCATTATATTTGATCTGATTCTTCGCCAATAAAACATTCTCAGTCTCAATATCGACGTTATTTCCATCCAAGCGATAAGAAAATCCTTCCGCGTCCGTATAAACACGCGGTGTTACTTCGGAAACCCGAAGATTGGAAACCTTTTTGTCCGTCGATAGATAACGTGAGCCGCGTAACGCCTGCTGCAGTTCCGCCTCGAACGAAACATCCTTCCGCTTATATTCCGGCGTACTGACATTGGCAATATTGTTGTTAATCGCTTCGTTCCGAAGCCATGCCGCATCCGCTGCCTTGTCAAGAACATTCACATAATCAAATACGCTCGATTGAATCATTCAAAGCCTCTCTTTCCTGCATGTACCATAATGCATAATACGCCTACCTTATTTCATTATAAGTATTTTCGACAAAAAAACAAGGTCTTTTTGCAAAATAACCACCGTATCTTGTATTGAAATCCATATTTATCCACAAGATATCTGCTTCTGTCGGGTATATGAATTTTTGTTTACAAAACGGTTTTTATCACCAAGTGCCGCTCTGTGATACAAAAAAAGGACTTATTGACTGCAATAAATCCTTTTATCTCCTATATATGGCTTCCATGCCCGAACCTGTCATAATACATATCGGCAATTCTATTGTTCTGTAAAACCCTTGGCACCCAATTTCGGTAAAGTTTCTTTCAATCGTTCGATTTCTTCAAAGACAACGTCGTTCAAAACTTTGATATATGTACCTTTCATACCGGAGGATCGTGATTCGATGACACCGGCACTCTCCATTTTTCTGAGTGCATTTACAATCACCGAACGGGTAATCCCCACACGATCGGCAATCTTACTGGCAACCAATACGCCTTCCATTCCTTTTAACTCGTCAAATACGCACACGATTGCTTCCTTCTCCGTTTCGGAGAGCGTTCCTATTGCTGCTCGAACGCCGGACTGCCTTCTGCTCTCATCCGCAATTTCCTCGCTGACGGAACGTAACATTTCCAGCCCCACAACACTGTTTCCGTACTCGCACAAGATAATGTCGTCAATGCTGTAAGGTTCTCCGTTTTTATAAAGAAACAGCGTGCCGAGACGTTCTCCGGATATTTCAATCGGTGTCACAACGGCGTGATATCCGCTTACGTCTGTCTCTTCAAATCCAAGCGTATGTAGGTTTACATCCTCTTTGGTCGACAAGACCGCCAACAGACGTTCGTTAAAATCTTTATCTACAAATGCCCCGACTTTTTCAGTCAGCAGTTCCTTGATCATTGGTATCTTTGCGGAGCAACTCATCCCAAGTAACTTCCCTTTTCTGCTGATAACCAACACATTGGACTCCATTGTTTCTCGCATAACTTTGCATATATCGTTAAATACAACTTTTCCTTTGCTGCTGTTATGCAACAATTTACCAATTTTACGTGTCTTATCCAGCAACTGTACACTTCCCATTGCAACACCTCCAATCTTTCTTGCTACACCTGTAAAAATATGAAAACGGTGACTGTTAATTGTTTGTTTTAAAAGGAAAGAAAATGCAGAATATTGTATTCTGCATCTACCTTTTCATCTATTTTTAGAGCGTAACACACTTTTTGCTATTTTGCAAGTTTTTGACGCTGAAATCCACATTCTGCATTGGCGCAGACAAGTTGATTGCCTTTTTCTACCATAACAAATCCGCATTTCTCACAAATTTCCTTTGTCGGGCGTTGCCATACCATAAAATCGCAGGCAGGCGCATCCTCACACCCATAATACACTCTTCCTTTTTTGGTCTTTCGAATGACAATCTCTTTCTTACACTTTGGACACGAAACTCCGATTTTCTCAAGATAGGTTTTCGTATTTCTGCAATCCGGAAATCCGGGACATGCCAAGAATTTCCCATGCGGTCCGTACTTAATCACCATATTTCTTCCGCAAAGGTCACAAACCTCATCAGAAACCTCATCGGCGATTTTGACTTCCGCAAGTTCTTTTTCCGCAAGTACAACCGCTTCGTTCAAATCCGGATAAAAATTGGAAACAACCGTCTTCCACGATACGCTTCCTTCCTCCACTTTATCCAAAAGTGCTTCCATGTATGCAGTAAAATTCGTATCGACAATACTCGGAAATGCTTCCTTCATCATACGATTGACAACGTCTCCGAGTTCGGAAACATAAAGGTTCTTGTTTTCTTTGACCACATAACGCCTTGCAATAATTGTTCCGATTGTGGGCGCATAAGTACTCGGACGTCCGATTCCGAGTTCTTCCATTGTACGTACAAGAGAAGCCTCCGTATAATGTGCCGGTGCCTGTGTGAAATGTTGTTGTTCTTCAAATGCGTTGAATGTAAGCTTCGTCTCTTTGGTAATGGTATTCAACAATGCGTTCGATTCCGACTTCTCGTCGTCCTCCTGCATATAGACACTGCGATATCCGTCAAACAGCAATTTGGATGCGCTGACACGAAACAGATACGCGCCACCGATTATCTTTACCGTTACCGTCTCAAAAACCGCCGGTGCCATACGACTTGCCGTAAAACGTTTCCATATTAACTGATATAAGCGATACTGGTCTCTGCTCAGCGAATCCTTCAGGATTTCCGGCGTTCTTGTAATGTCCGTCGGTCGAATTGCTTCATGTGCATCTTGAATTTTTTTGTCTTCTTTGACAGTTCCGGTCTCTTCCGCAATATAGCGATCGCCGTAGGTGCTTCGAATATAGGCTTCTGCCGCACTCTTGGCTTCATTCGAAATTCTGGTGGAATCGGTACGCAAGTATGTGATTACGCCCACCGTACCGTTACCCAAAATATCAATTCCTTCATATAACTGTTGTGCAAGACGCATCGTTTTTTGGGTGGAAAATCCCAATATCTTACTTGCCTCCTGTTGCAATGTCGATGTTGTAAAAGGAAGCGGGGATTTTCTTGTTCTTTCACCGGTTTTGACATCCGAAACGGCATATTTTGCGCCTTTAAGTTCTTTTTTTACCTTTTCCACCGATTCTTTGGCGTTTAAGTCCAGTTTTCCTTCCGTCGTTCCGACAAACATCGCCGTCAACGGTTTCTTCTCCCCTGCAATACTAAAATTCGCATTCAGGCTCCAATACTCTTCCGGTATAAACGCATTGATTTCATCTTCGCGGTCGCAAATCACACGCAATGCAACCGATTGTACGCGACCTGCACTCAATCCGCGTTTGACCTTTGCCCAAAGCAGAGGTGAAATGCGATATCCAACCATGCGGTCGAGCATACGTCTGGCTTGTTGTGCATCAACCAAACTCATATTGATATCCCTTGCATTTTTTAGGGACTCTTTTACGGCGTTCTTGGTTATTTCGTTAAACGTAATTCTGTATACCTTTTTATCGGAAAGTTTTAATGCCTCATAAAGATGCCATGAAATAGCCTCTCCTTCACGGTCGGGGTCGGTTGCAAGATAAATCTTTTCCGCCTTTTTAACTTCTTTACGAAGTTTCGAAAGTACATCTCCTTTTCCTCTGATGGTGATATACTTTGGTTCATATCCGTGTTCCACATCAATTCCCAATTGGCTCTTCGGCAAATCACGAACATGCCCGTTGCTTGCTGCCACTTCATAATTCGAGCCCAAAAACTTCTTGATTGTTTTCACCTTTGCCGGTGATTCCACAATTACAAAATATTTTGCCATTCCAAAACCCCTGTTCTTACTTTTGTCTCTATCCGATACCTGTTCCTCTAACGGTCAGCTGTTGTTTTTTATTGATATTTCCGCACCTTTTGCTAAAAAAGTCCGTATTTTGACGTTTCTTAAAGTACAACAGTCAATCGCTGAACACTATACACCATATTTTCAAAACATGCAAGCCTAAATATCCACCAGTATAATATCCGGTCCGATTTGTTTGATTTCGCAATAGCAGATTGTCTGTTCCGGTTCCGGAGAAAAAAAATTGCAAAATCGTCCTTTCCCCGGAATAATCACTTTTAAAATGCATCCTTTTTGACAATCAAATTCTAAATCACAAATATGCCCAAGTTTCCTGCAATCCTTAATATTTACAACTTCCTTGTCTTTTAATTCCGAAAACAGCATAAAGTTTTCCCACTTTTTTTACCAATATATTCCTTCGTTTTTGCATTATGATTTTTTCTTTTTTGGCAGTCATGATTTCGGTATAAGTTTACGAAAAACTGTGAACCCTTACTGTATCGGAAACGGAAATTATGAAGCAGGAGGCATGCCCATGTCACAAGGAAAAGTTGAAATATGCGGGGTAAACACATCCAAACTGCCGTTGCTCAAAACGGAAGAAAAAGAAACTTTGCTTAAGAAAATTGCAAACGGCGATCACCGTGCACGTGAACAATTTATAGAAGGAAATCTGCGTCTTGTATTAAGTGTTATCAAACGTTTTTCTTCGTCCAGTGAAAATGCCGATGACCTTTTTCAAATCGGTTGTATCGGACTGATCAAGGCCATCGACAATTTTGATACCACACTCGGCGTTAAATTCTCCACATACGCCGTCCCGATGATTATCGGAGAAATCAGACGTTTTTTGCGGGACAACAATGCCATTCGTGTCAGCCGTTCGCTGAAAGATACCGCATACAAAGCCATTTATGCAAAAGAGAACTTGACACGAAAAAACATGCGTGAACCGACCATTATGGAAATTGCCGGTGAAATCGGCATTGCCAAAGAAGATATTGTGTTTGCACTTGATGCTCTGCAAAATCCGGTCAGTCTGTATGAGCCTGTTTATACGGACGGCGGGGACACACTTTATGTTATGGATCAAATCAGCGATAAAAGAAATCGCGAAGATCTCTGGGTGGAACAACTATCGCTCAGTGAAGCTCTGAAACGCTTATGTGACCGTGAACGTGAAATCATCACGCTTCGCTTTTTTGAGGGTAAAACGCAGATGGAAGTTGCCGAACTGATTGCAATTTCACAGGCGCAGGTCAGTCGCTTGGAAAAAAATGCGTTAAAAACCATGCGGATGTATTTGGGCGGCTAAATCTCGCGGCTGATTTCTTTTTTCAGCCGCTTCATAATCTTTTTCTCCAATCTTGAGATATAAGACTGTGAAATACCGAGTAATGCCGCAACATCTTTTTGTGTCATTTCCTGTCCGTCCAGTCTGTTCAATCCGAATCTCAAATTAATGATGGTTCTCTCACGTTCGCTTAACTTTGCAATTGCCTCACGAAGTAATTTTCGCTCCACTTCGTTTTCGATGTCACGGTAAATGATATCCTCCTCCGTGCCTAAAATATCGGATAAAAGTAACTCATTTCCGTCCCAATCCACATTCAACGGTTCATCAATTGAAACCTCCATCTTGGTCTTGCTGTTTCTTCGTAAATACATTAGTATTTCGTTTTCGATGCAACGAGACGCATATGTTGCAAGTTTGATATTTTTATCCGGTCGAAACGTATTAACCGACTTGATGAGACCGATGGTTCCTATGGAAATCAAATCTTCAACACCAACCCCCGTATTGTCAAATTTTTTGGCAATATAAACCACAAGGCGTAAATTGTGCTCAATCAATACACAGCGAGCCTCCTCCTTATCTTCACTGATCAGCTCTTGTATCCTTTCACTTTCTTCGCCGGCCTCCAATGGTGGCGGTAAGATTTCCGCGCCACCTATGTAATGCAAATTCCCCTCATTTTCCCTACGCAAGCCTTGATTCTGCGTTCCGATATCGGACGGAAATAAAATACCAAAAAACATATTGTTTTGCTCCCTTCCAAGTTTATTCCGATTTTTTTATCTTTTTGGTTTATTACAGTCTTTTTAAGTAATCCTCATGTAAAATCATGTGATAACGGTTGTCTTTTGATAGTTTTTCGGCACAAAGTGCAATCGGCATATTATCGCACTTTACATCCCCGATACAAGTGTGAATAACCGCACGTTCTACAAGATAGACGTTCAATCTCCCGTCGCTTGTTCCGACTGTATGAAACGGTACCTGCCCGACACATGTCTGTGTATCAAACTTGCAAACCGATTGTTCCAATACGCAGATGCCTTTCTTTCGTTTGTTGTCATATAATCCATTGCCGCTGTCAAACAGCGCTGCAACCGTAATTTCTTCTCCGTTATGGAACAAGCTTACCGCCAAAAGTGTTTTCCTGATTTGATGTATCTTTCGAATACCGATGCGAAGCAGTATTGTCAATCCAATCATTGTAATGCAACTAAAAATGAATCGAATATAAACATTTGCATGAATCGATACCCGCCCCGCCGTTCCTGCCAATGTTGCCGTTGCAATGAATAAAATCATCATTGCCGACAAAAACTGTCTGCCTGTTCTGACACGAAAAGCGACCACCACCATGACTGCACTTGTACATATAAAAATCACACATGTCTTAAACCATACAGCGTTTCCGAGCGGAATCCACAACACAACACTTCCCAGCGCGCCCGTTAATGCCGACAGCCACAATTGTTTAACGGAGATTCTGCAATTCGTCAATGTCTCCGCAATCAGTAATGCACACAAATCAGCCGTTAAATTCCATAAAAATAAAGCATCAACATAAACTTCACAGAACATCTCAATCTCACCTTAGATTCATTCTAACATTCATGTTGTGCTTTTTTTGTCATATCATGTTACTTGTGTCATAAAAATTTCGACAGTTTCAATGCGCTTTATTGGCAATCAAAAAGGAACCGTTCGGTTCCTTTTTGATATTACATATTATCGTTTTTATTCTTTAAAAACTTAGGTATTACAAGTGTCTTTTCTTCTACATTACTCCTGATGTCCTGCGGTCTCTGCGGTGTAATCGGCGTTAATGGTTTGGTTCCCATATTCGAATAATTTAATCCGGAATTGGCTTTAACACCCGGTTGCTTCAGCATCGACGGTTGAATATTCGGTATGTAGTTCGCGTATTTCTGTCCTGCATTCTGATTCTCAATACCGGTAGCAATTACAGTAATGGAACAGGTATCCTGCATCGAATCATTATACATCGCTCCAAATATAATGTTAACTTGATCTCCTGTTAAATCCTGAACGTGACTCGCTGCGGTATTCGCATCCGCCAAGGTAATGTCACCGGAAATATTAATGATTACGTCTGTCGCTCCGGATATGGTTGTCTCAAGCAACGGACTCTCGACAGCCATCTTGATTGCTTCCGCTGCTTTGTCCTCGCCTTTTCCGATACCGATACCGATATGTGCAACACCCTTGTCCTTCATAACTGTCTGTACATCTGCAAAATCCAAATTGATTACTGACGGAACGTTGATCAAATCTGTAATTCCCTGTACCGCCTGCTGTAATACTTCGTCTGCTTTCTTCAGTGCTTCCGGCATGGTCGTACGCTTGTCTACGATTTCAAGAAGTTTCTCATTCGGAATTACAATTAGCGTATCTACAGCATCTTTTAACTTCTCAATTCCGTACTCTGCATTGGCCATTCTTGTCTTTGCTTCAAATTTAAACGGTTTCGTTACAACACCAACCGTGAGAATTCCCATATCCTTGGATAACTGTGCTACTATCGGAGCTGCACCGGTTCCGGTACCTCCACCCATACCGCAGGTAACAAATACCATGTCTGCGCCTTTTAACGCCGCCGCTATTTCCTCAGCAGATTCTTCCGCTGCTTTTTCTCCAATCTCCGGTTTGGCTCCTGCGCCAAGTCCTTTGGTTAATTTTTCTCCTATTTGTATTAACTTGGGTGCTTTACATAACAGAAGTGCCTGTTTATCGGTATTGATTCCGATGAAATCTACCCCCGTAATATTCTCATCAACCATTCTATTTACTGCATTATTTCCTGCGCCTCCGACTCCAACCACGAGAATCTTTGCCGCATTATTCGCTTCATTTGACTTAATCTCAAGCAAGGTTTCTTCCTCCTTAACAAACTATTCCCCGTGTGCCTCTACACATATAACACACAATTCTACCCATATAACCTATCATATCTTCTTTTGTGTAATTTAGCAATATTTTTTTTCATTTTTAATGATACAAGCGTCAAAATCCACAACCTTTATTTCATTTGTCATAGATTCAATGCTTTTATTCGTTCAATCGTAAGCAAATGTTGTATTTTTCGAGCCTTCCGCGTAATTTTCCATGTGTAAAATTCCGCTTTTTCCGGCAAGTTCCGGTAAGATATGTTTGAGTTGCATCATCTTTTCATCCAAATTGTCACTTTCTCCCAGTGCGACTTTAACATCATCAAAATAGATTGTCATTCGATAGGAAGAATCAAAATAAATTCTGTCTGCCTGCAATTCATATTTCTTCAATAACTGTGTCATATCTAAAATGTCGGAGAAAACATCCTCATTTGCAACAGGAAGTGGTTCATGCAGGACAATATAGTCAAATTTCAGACCGGTTACCAAAGGAATCCCGGCTGTGGTTACCTTCGAACTTTCCACCACAATACCGTCCTTATCAAAGTACATATAATTCCCGAGATACTCCACATACCCGGCGAGAGATTTCTCATATACGGTAATCAATACATTGTGTCGGTCAACAATGGAAACATCCATCCGTTCCACAAACGGAACATCCGTTATACTTTTATTGCGATAGCGAAGCGACAACACAAGAGAATTGTTCGAGAGCGGACCGCTTAGTACGATATCCTGAATCTGTTCCTTGGTGTAATGTTGATTCCCCTCCACATTGACTCCGGTCACGGAGTAATTCTCCAATAACCAGTAAACGCCGCCGCAAAGAAGAAGGACTCCAAACAAAATCCCTGCGATTCGAATCTTGACATATATACGTCTGTCATAGTCCGGTTTCTTACGCGTGCCGACTCTTTTTTTCTTCTTTCTTTTTTGCATGCCGTTTTCCTTTATCAATACGTTTTGATTCGGATTCCTCTCGCGACGCTCAAAACCAATCCGATTTCAATCAGTAAAAAGCCGGTGGAGGAACCGCCGTAACTGATGAACGGCAATGTAATCCCGGTATTCGGAATGGTATTGGTTACAACAGCGATATTCAGTATGACCTGAATCGCAAAGTGTCCCATAACTCCGACGACAATCAGTGCACCGTACATATCTTCCGCATTCGTGGCAATAATCATACAGCGCCAAATCAACAGCAGGAACAAAACAATGACCATGACAGCTCCAAATAATCCGAGTTCTTCACAGATAATCGAAAAAATCATGTCATTCTGCGCCTCGGGAATATAGCCGAGTTTCTGCATACTCTGCCCAAGGCCTTTTCCAAAGACGCCGCCGGAGCCGATTGCATACAATGATTGTAAGGTTTGAAAACCTTCGTCCTGTGCAAATGCTTCCGGTTCAAACCATGCAAGAATTCTGCGAAGGCGAAACTGTTTTGTATCCATACTGACAAAGTTATATACATAAAAAATAACGCCGCCCACCAGCGCTGCGCCGGTGGCTAGTACAAGACTGATTTTTTTGTAATCCGGACTGGCGACAAAAATCATTAGAATTGCGATTCCGAATACAATGATGGCACTGCTTAAGTTATCGCTGATGATATAAATCATCGCACACATCGGTATCGGAAATGCCAACATAATCAGAAAGCCCTTCCATGTTTTTAGGGAACTTCCCATCTTACATACCATGCCGGCGAGGAAAAGAATCATACACAATTTGGCTATCTCTGCAGGCTGTAAGTTAAAACCAAATCCTAATTTGATCCAGCGCGTTGCTCCCTTGGCACTATGTGCCAACGGCGTAAGCAGTAAAAGTAAAAATACAATGCCTATGAGATAGTACCATCCTGTAAACTTTTCAAGTACACGATAAGGAAAAAACGAAACCAAAATCATAGCGCCAATTCCAAGAATTGCGGCAACTCCCTGTCTTTGTAAATAGTAAGCAGGATTCCCCGTTGCCAGTTTGGAGTCGTATGAACTGGTTGAATAAATCATGATCAGACCGAAGCCCACCAAAAACAAGACCACAAACAATAATGTGTAGTCAAAAAAGTGTTCTCCTTTCATTTTCTTCTTTTTGTTTCTGATTTTTTCAATCGTGTTCAATGCTTCACCCCTTTAATTGATGAACAAATTCCTTAAACATGGTACCACGTACCTCATAATTCGGAAACATTCCCCAGCTTGCACATGCAGGTGACAACAGCACTGCATCACCGGCTGTCGCTTCTCGTGCCGACAGTAAGACCGCTTCCTGTAGATCCTCGGCAAATACGATGTCTTCAAACGAATGTGCACGTGCACATTCTGCTATTTTTTCTCTCGTCTGCCCGATTAATACCAGTTTCTTAACTTTTCCGTCAAATGCTTCAATCCACGAATCATATGTACTGCCTTTGTCGTATCCTCCTCCGATGAGTATCGTTGGTCGATTCATCGCCTGTATTCCCTTAATTGCCGCATCCGGATTGGTTCCTTTCGAATCATTGTAATAATCAACTCCGCCTTTGCTGGCAACAAATTCGATTCTGTGCTCAACCGCTTTGAATTCCTTAATTGTAGCGACCATAGACACCATCGGTATGGAAAGTCCCATTCCGATTCCGATGGCTGCCATGACATTCTCAACATTATGTTTGCCCAATAATTGCATTTCGCTGACATTCATGATTCTGTTCGTTTGTTTTCCGTCAGCATAGTAAATGGTACCTTCTTCACAAAATATGCCTTCCGAAAGTCTGCGTTCGGAAGAAAAGAAAATGACATGTGCCTTTGTTTCGGCGGCAAAGTTTCTCGTGTATGTATCTTCATAATTCAACACGCAAACATCTTCCTGCGTTTGATTTTTGGCAATGGATTCCTTCAGATAAACATAATTCTCCATTGTATGATGTCGATTCATGTGATCCGGTGTAATGTTAAGAATTGCACTGACCTGCGGATGAAATTGCAATATGGTTTCTAACTGAAAACTACTGATTTCCGCGACCGTAACAGAATCTTCCTCTGTCATTAATGCAATTTTTGTATACGGATTCCCGATATTACCTACTACAAATCCCTGACCGAAATAATCCTTAACCATCTGTCCGGCCAGCGATGTAGTTGTGGTCTTTCCGTTGGTTCCCGTAATCGCCGCAAGTCTGCCTTTTGCCACCGCGTAAGCAAGTTCAATCTCTCCGCATACGGTGATGCCCTTGTCCTTGAATGATTGAACAAACTTAGTATCTGCCGGGACACCCGGACTCAAAACCAGAAGTTCTGTTGCATTGACAACGTCATCCGATAATTCACCGGCTTTAATGATTACCTTCGTCGGTTCCGTGACCGACATCAATATTCTTTTACTATCCAAATCCTTGTTGTCATCATATAAAACACATTCGGCTCCCAATTCCGTAAGCAGATTGACAGCTGCAATTCCGCTCATTCCCGCACCGACGACGAGAACTTTTTTATCTTTCCAATCTTTCACGATGTACCTCCAAAACATATTCATGTGAATTCTTCTCACCTAAACTCCAAGTATTGCAACCAAGCACAGAATTGCCGTCGTTATCGTGAATGCAGCGACAATTTTGGTCTCTTTCCACCCGCATTTTTCAAAATGATGATGAATCGGTGCCATTTTAAACAAACGCTTTCCTTTGGTTAACTTAAAATATGACACCTGTAAAATTACAGACATAACCTCAGCAACATAAATAAATGCCACGATTAAAAGGTAAAGCGGCATTCTCATGACAATCGCAGTTGCCGCAACAAATCCCCCCAAAGCGAGCGACCCCGTATCACCCATGAATACGCTTGCCGGATATACATTAAATAATAGAAATCCCAAAAGTGCGCCGACCACTGCACAGGTAATCGGTGCAATGCCGCTACCGGTTCCCAATGCAACCACCGTAAAAAAGATGGCAATCATCACGGTGACCGAACTTCCCAAGCCGTCCAGTCCGTCGGTAAAATTGGCACCGGTATCGGTTCCGATAATCACGATGAATAGAATCGGAATCGTAAAAATGCCAAAATCCAGCGCCTTACCTTGCCCAAACGGAATCAGCATTGTCATATCGATTGTTGTACAAAATTTAATATACAGAATAAAAACCGTGGTAATGAGCAATTGTAATGCCATTTTTTGCCAAGCGCGAAGGCCCATGGAACGTTTGAGTACCACTTTGATATAATCATCCATAAAACCGACCAGACCAAAACCCAGTGTTAAAAACAGCACCGGAACAATTTCGCGGTTGTCTTTTAGATATAAAAGAGAGGTAACTACAATCGCTACTAAAATAATGATTCCTCCCATTGTAGGTGTTCCCGCTTTGGATTTGTGCGTTTGCGGTCCGTCCTCGCGAATCGGCTGTCCCACCTTCAGTTTACGGAGACAGGGTATCACAATCGGCCCCAATATCACACTGATGGCAAATGCGATAATAACCGGTATTGTCACTTCATAGTTCATCATTTCTTCATTCCTTTCAACGTATCTTGTGCAATCCGGAGTTAATTATAATCCATTCTCTCCAAATACGGAAGTATATTTTCATAAAGTTCACGAACAAGGGGTGCCGCTATCTGCCCGCCGTAATATACGCCTTGCGGATTATGTATGACAGCAAGCGCAATGACCTTGGGATTATCGGCCGGTGCAAACCCGATAAAAGATGCAATGTACTTCCCGCTACCGCGAGGTAATGTCTGGCTGGTAGCTGTTTTGCCGGCAATTGTCTGCCCTTCTACATAGGCATTTTTACCCGTCCCGTTACTGACAACCTGTAAAAGCATCTCACGAATGGTTTCGGATGTCGATTCGGAAACAATTCCTTCTTCCCTTTGGTAAGCAAATATATTGACCGTCTCTCCGGATTTCTGCTGCGTTTCCAATCCAAAATGAGGTGTTACGCGTGTTCCCCCATTAATCAGCGAGGATACCGTCGCAACAAGCTGAATCGGCGTAATCTGAAATGACTGTCCGAAAGATACCGTCGCTAATTCTACAAGCCCCATGTCTTTCTGCTTATGCATGATGGTTCCCGCTTCTCCCGGTAAATCAATTCCGGTTTTGTTTTTGAGTCGAAACTGTTCAAAATAAGAGTAATAACGCTCCACGCCGAGTCTGAGTCCCACCGTAATAAATACGGGATTGCATGAATTCATGGTTCCCTGCAGAAATGTTTCTCCTCCGTGTCCGGTTGTTTTGTGACATCGGATTCTGCGGTCTTCCACCATGATATATCCCGGACAGGAAAAAGAATCCTGAAGGCTGACCACGCCCTCTTCCAATCCGGCGGCAGCCGTAATGATTTTGAACGTTGAACCGGGTTCATACGTATCATTGATACAATCATTTCTCCACATGCGATTCAAAGCGTCTGTATATGCATCGCCTTTTGGGCGAACTTCGTCCGGTTCAAGAAGCAATTCATATGGTTGATTAGAATCAAACTCCGGTGTGTTCACCATGGCATAAAGTTCGCCATTCTGCGGATTCATCACAATGATGGATACCGCATCTGCTTGATGCTTTTCCATCGCTTGTTCTGCCAATTGCGTCGCATATAGTTGTATATTGACGTCCATACTGATGACCAAATCAAGTCCTGCAATCGGCTCCGCCCTCGTTTCCATCTCACCGGGCAGTTCCACACCCTTCGCATCCGTTAGTGTATATATGGTT
>CAYMCV010000023.1:16984-26232 GCA_964389005.1 uncultured Lachnospiraceae bacterium
CCGGCTTTTCCCTGCAAAAAACTGTCGTATGCAACTTCCATTCCGACAATTCCCTGATTATCGGCGCCTGTAAACCCCAATACCTTGGATGCCAGTTCTTCATATGGATAATATCGTTTATAGTCTTCATCCACCTTCACTCCCGGCAGATTATAGGAACGAATGCGATCACCGACTTCTTTGTCAACATTGCTTTTAATTCGCTCAATCGACGTGTATTTTTCTACCCTTTTTCTGACAAAGGCCTCCTCTATTTCAAGTTCCTTTGATAATACGGCAATGACTTCTTCCGGACTTGTAACTTGATTGTGTATCACCGATATGGTGCATACCGTACGATTGTCTGCCAAAATGACACCGTTTCTGTCACGTATTCTTCCTCTGGCAGCCTTAATAGAGCGTTCTCGTTCGTGAAGTTCCTGCGCTTTCATCGTATAATACTCGCCTTGAACCAGCATCAGATAACACAGTCTGCCGCACAAAACCATGCAAGCTGCTACGGAAAACAAAGCAATAATCAACTGATTACGTCGATAACGTGTGATGTTTCTTTGCATGAAGCCGCCTTGTCATGCTTTTTCATAATAGTTTATTAGCATTGATGCAATCTTATTCTATCGGTTGCATAAATGATGATGTCGGATCGATTGGTGCGCCGGTTTCCGGATCCAAAAATTCGCCGTTATCCGGGTCAATGGCATAGCCCGTTTCCGGATCAATCGTCGGTGTGATTTTCTGGTGTTCCGTCTCACTGCCCTCCTCAGAATTCGGCTCGGTATCATCCGGCGTTTCATCAATCTTAATGATTGCCGATTCATAAAGCCCTTTTTCTTTGAGCTCCGTGATTTCGTCCTCCGAAAGTTGCTCCGTCATATAGATATTTAAGTACGGAAGTACTTCCGTTAAAATATCTCGTACCATAACAGTCGCAAATCTTGTTCCTGTATCCTGTCGAACCATATTAGGTCTGTCAATGACAACATAAATCGCAATTTGCGGATTATCTGCAGGTGCATAACCCATAAAAGATACAACGTAATCAACCGTTCCTCTCGGCGAAGTCTCTGCCGTTCCCGTCTTGCCACCGATGGCATAACCTGCCGGTCTTGCCGTTGTTCCCGTACCATTTGTTACAACACCGTTACAATACTCAATAATCTTAGCGGATGTTGTTGCCGAAACGGTCTGCTTCAGAATACGCGGCTCTATATTTTCAACAACTGCACCGTCAGCACTTAAAATCTGACTGACCATATGCGGTTCATAATAATAGCCGCCGTTAATCAACGAGCAAAAAGCCGTAATCATCTGTATCATGGTCACATTGTAACCCTGTCCGAATGTTGATGTCGCCAATTCGGTGTCACCCATCGTTTTTTCGTTGTATACCAAAGAATCCGTTCTTGCTTCACCCGTCAAATCAATATTTGTTTTGAGACCGAAATTGTACTGTTGAAAGTATTTCAGATAGACGTCTTTGCCCATCTGTCGACCCATCAACATATGGGCAACGTTACATGATTCCGCAACCGCCGTCGCAATATTCACTTCGCCGTCTCCCCAGCGATTATGACACTTGATTTTATGCCCACCAATTTCTAATTTACCGCCGCAAAAATAGGTTTCGTTTCCGATAATTTTACCGGAATCCAATCCTGCCGCTACCGTAAACGGCTTTGCTACAGAACCCGGCTCATAAGTTTCCGAAATACAGAAATTCTTCCAATAGGATGCCGCTGTCTCCAAAAACGTGCCATCCGTCTCCATCTGTGCAATCGCTTCCGGTGTATAATATGCGCTCATATCCTTCGGTTGATTCAAATCAAAATTTGGATAACTTGCCATTGCCAGAATTTCTCCGGAATCGACATCCATTACAATACATCCCGTATTGTTGCTTCCGAGTCCCTCACGCGCAACGTTTTTTTGCGCTTCGTTGTATGCAAATATTTTTTCTTCCACAATCCTTTGAATATTGGCATCAATCGTTGTAACAAGCGTATTGCCGTCCGTTGCCGGCTTGGTTGTTCTCTCCAAATTCAATTCATCGTTCAAATACCCATATTCTCTGCCGTTGGTTCCGTTCAGCACATCATTATAGTATTCTTCCAGTCCGTAAGCACCTGCATTACCGCTGTTGGTAAATCCAAGTACGTCGCATGCAAGTGTTCCCATCGGATAATATCTGACATACTCATCTTCAAACCATACGCCACAGATATTCGGCGTGTTGTCTTTATCATTCATCATATCGCTGAATCCCTGAATTTCATCATATTCTTTCTTTTTTGCAATGATATAATATCTGGAATCCGCATTTTCACGTATCTGTGTACGAATTGCCGCTTCATCAATCTCAAAGCACTGTTTCAGTGCCGCCACTGTCGCATCGATACATCCTGCTTTTTGATTCTCGTTATAATTTAGTACGTAGGAGTCTAAAATGACATTATATACCTTCTTGCTGATGGCAAGCGTGGTACCTTTCGAATCCACGATTCCGCCGCGTTTATAAGGAATCACTCTGCTATCATACTTTTGTTGTGATAAAACCTGTTTCTTGTATTGTTCGCCCTTTTCTGTATTAATCATGATTAAGCGAACGCTTAATCCTAAGAAAGCCAGTAATACTACTGTGAATAGTATTACCAGCTTCCTACGCATTGTTAATGAAAACAGTTTTTCTTGTTTTTTTTGTCTGTTCTTCAAGATAAACACCTACTTTTTTGATTACTCAATATCCGCATACTGCTTCACATAATCGCCCGTTTCATTGGTATATACAACGACCTGTCCGTCTGTCGCATAATGCATACCGAGTTCTTCTCTGGCGATACGCTCGATTTCTGCCAAATCAACCGAATTCATAATTCTTGTATAGGTTTCATCATTGCTTGTCCTTAAATCCAGGTATTCATTCTCCAATCTTGCAAGTTTCTCGTTACCCGTTGTAATGTCTGCCTGTATCTGAAGATAGTTCACGAGTATATATCCCGCAACGCACAATGCCCCTGCTAAAAAGATAACATAAGGGAGGTTCATCTGTATAGACTTTTCGCGATTTTTTCTTGTTCCGGAATGAACTTTTTTTCTGGGTTCTGCGTCCAACTCACGTCGTACGTCCGGTTGTGTTGCCACATTTCCGTAAGTGTATTGCGCATTACGATCAAATGCATGTCCTGTTTCTCTGTTCAACTGTCTTCCGTGACGTCTTTCTTCCATTTTTCAATCTCCTCTCTTACACAAGCAGTTCCGATCTGCTTTTAGATATGTTCAAATACTCTTAACTTTGCCGACTTTGATCGCGAGTTCGTTTCCATCTCCGTCTCGGTCGGAAGTATTGGCTTCCTGGTAATAACTTTTCCTTTTGATACGCGTCCGCATACACATACCGGAAAATTACTCGGGCAAATACACGGATTCTCCGCTTCGCGAAATGCCGATTTCACAATTCTGTCTTCCAACGAATGAAAGGTTATGATGCAAAGTCTGCCGCCGCTTCGCAAGTCCGAAATCATTGTCTCAAGCGAATCCCGAAGCACTTCCAACTCGTGATTGCACTCGATACGAATTGCCTGATACGTGCGTTTGGACGGATGTCCTCCCATAGCTCGCATCTTGGCCGGAATTGCATTTTTGATGATTTCATTTAATTCAAAAGTTGTCTCGATGTTCTTGTTCTTTCTTGCCGCCACGATGTGTTTTGCAATATTCTTGGCGAATTTATCCTCACCGTAATCCCGAATGATGCGATACAGTTCCGCTTCGGAATAAGTATTCACAATCATTGCGGCATCAATTGTTTGCCTCCGATCCATCCGCATGTCCAATGCGGCATCGCTCATATAGGTAAAACCACGTTCTGCCGTATCAAGTTGGTAAGAAGAAACACCCAAATCCAAGAGAATTCCATCCACACCGTCCGGTGCCTCTGCTTGCAGAATCTCATGCATGTCTGCGTAATTGCTTCGAATTATTGTGACCCGCTTTGAAAACTCTTTTAAGCGCTCTCCCGCTGCTTTGATTGCCGCATCGTCTTGATCGATTCCAATGAGTTTACCTTTGCCGCTCAATTTGCTTGCAACCTCGTATGCATGTCCGCCGCCGCCCAGCGTTCCGTCAACGTAAATCCCCTCCGGTTTCACCTGCAACGATTCGATTGTTTCACAAAGCAGTACGGATTTGTGTTCAAATACCATTTGCAGCCTCCATGTCGCGGTTTTCTTAACGTCTTTTATATCCAAATACCGATTTCATCAAGTTTCTGAGCCAGTTCATTGATATCTGTCTGTTCCATAACCTGTTGGTACTTCTCTTTCGCCCAAATCTCAATGTGGTTTCCCATTCCGACCAGTACAACATCCTTCACAAGTTTGGCATGTTCTCTCAAAAATGCCGGAAGAAGAATTCTCCCCTGTGTATCAGTCTGTACTTCGGTTGCCCCACCGACCAAATATCTTGTAAATTCTCTTGCATCGCGATTCGTCATTCGCACCTCTGCAAGTTTATCCATGACCTTCTGCCATTCATTTAAAGCATAGGCAATCAGACAGTCATCAATTCCTCTGGTTACAACGAATTCTTCTCCCAAGCCTTCCCTGTATTTGGATGGAATAATCATTCTGCCTTTGGCATCTACCGTATGGTTGTATTCACTCATAAATCCCATTGCCATACTTTTCACCCGTCCGCTGCTTCTTAAATCACATGCTTTGTTTCGTTATCGTTCGCTAAAAATTCTCCACTTCGTGGCACTTCCATCCACCTTTCACCACTTTTAAGGTAATTTTACACCACTTTTACAGAATTGGCAAGCCTTTTTTGCAGGAAATGTGCGGGTTTGTGAAAATATTTCATCTGAATGCAAGCGTGTTACTGCCGATGAATCTTCTTCATAAAAATTACATACTTATATGTTGGTAGGATTCCTTTTTAACGTAAAAAAGACCGGACACATCAAATTGATATATCCAGCCCTTCCATTGCACATACGATATTTATTTATGTTACGTTCAAGTATTTGTTATACATTGAAACGGAACAGTATGACGTCCCCATCCCGTACCACGTACTCTTTTCCTTCCAAACCGACCAGCCCCTTTTCTTTGCCCGCGGCAAGCGTCTTGTACGTCAGCAGATTCTCATAAGAAACCACTTCCGCCTTGATGAAGCCGCGCTCAAAATCGGTATGAATCTTGCCTGCGGCCTGCGGTGCTTTGGTACCCACACGAATGGTCCATGCACGCGTCTCGTCCTCTCCTGCGGTAAGAAAACTAATCAGACCCAAAATACGATAGCTGGCCTTAATCAACTTTTCCAGTCCTGATTCTTTTAAACCCAGTTCCTCAAGAAACATGGCTTTCTCATCATCTTCCAGTTCCGCAATTTCCTGTTCTATCTGCGCGCAGATGACAAATACTTCACTGCCTTCCGTCTCGGCAAACGTTCTGACAGCGGCAACGTGTGCATTATCCGCACCGTCGTTTGCCAAATCTTCTTCCGCCACATTTGCAGCAAAAATCACCGGTTTCGCCGTTAATAAGTTATAACTTCCAAACCATGCAACTTCATCTTCGTCTTCGGGCACATAGTTGTTGGCACCCTTTCCGTTCTCCAACAATTGCTTGATTTTCTCAAGTAATTCCAATTCCTTGGCAAGCGTTTTATCGATTTTGGCACCCTTCGCCGTTTTGGCAATTCTTCGTTCCAATATTTCCAAATCAGAGAAAATCAATTCCAAATTGATGGTTTCGATGTCTCTAAGCGGATCGATATTCCCATCGACATGTACCACGTTGGAATCTTCAAAGCAACGAACCACATGAACAACCGCATCCACCTCTCGAATATTGCTCAAAAATTGGTTGCCGAGTCCCTCTCCCTTGGATGCACCCTTGACCAGACCTGCAATATCCACGAATTCAATGACCGCAGGTGTGATTTTCTTGGAAGCATACATCTCACCCAATTTCTGTATTCTTTCATCCGGAACCGCAACGATTCCGATGTTGGGATCAATGGTGCAAAACGGATAGTTCGCAGATTCCGCTCCCGCTTTGGTCAACGAATTAAACAATGTACTTTTTCCTACATTCGGCAGGCCGACAATTCCTAATTTCATTTTTTATCCTCACTTTTCTTCTCTTGCTTTATCGCTAAAAAATACAGTCTATCACATTTTACGCTTGCATAATCTCCAGAAAGCGCTCCGCAGAACGTTGAACGTTTGATGTAAAAATCGAAGAACCCGCAACAATGACATTCGCGCCTGCCTGTAAAACAATTTTTAGATGTTCTTCATCGATTCCGCCGTCCACTTCAATATCAACCGGTAAATTTCGCTGTGAAATTTCTTCCCTTAACGCAATGATTTTATCCGTGCATTTTGTAATGTATTTTTGCCCGCCAAAACCGGGCTGCACTGTCATAATCAATACCATGTCCACATAAGGCAAATAAGGAAACACATTCTGAATATCCGTATCGGGATTTACCGTCAATCCCGCCTTCATCCCAAGCGAATGAATTCTTTCCGCTGTCTCGCGAATATCGCGTACGGTCTCATAATGTACCGTCAGTATGTCGGCACCGATTTCGGCAAATTTCTCGATATATCTTTCAGGTTCCACAATCATCAGATGTACGTCGAAGACAAGTTCCGTTCTTTTTCGAATGGATTGTATCATCGGCATTCCAAAAGAAATGGATGGAACAAATACCCCATCCATTACATCAATATGCAAATACTGTGCTCCGGCGCGTTCTACCGCCTGAATCTGCTCGCCCAATGAATAGAAATCCGCTGCCAATATTGAAGGTGATAGTATATTCATAAATTTTCGCTCCCGTTTCATCGAATATATTTTTCGTCTCTGTCCTTAATCTCTTCATATAATCTTCGGTAATTCTCATATCGAATCGAACTGATTTGTCCTTTTTGCAAGGCATCCTTAACGCCGCAAATCGGTTCATAGATATGCGAACACCCTTTGAACCTGCATGCATCTTCCATCGGGATGAATTCCGGATAAAAATTACGCAACTCTTCCTTGCGAATATCCGGCAACTGCAAAGAACTGAACCCCGGTGTATCCATGATGTAAGTATCCGGTTCCCCGCCAACGGGAAATAGTTCGGAATGACGCGTCGTATGCTTACCCCGTTCGATTTTTACGCTGATTTCTCCGGTCGGCATGACCTCCCTTTGACAAATCGCATTAATGATCGTTGATTTCCCGACACCGCTCGGTCCGGCAACCGCTGTTGTCTTTCCGCGCAAAATTGCTCGTAATTCATCAATTCCTTCACCGCAAACCGCACTTGTAAACAACACTTTATTTCCACATGCTTCATAACTCTTTGCCAATGAATTCAGTTGTGATTCATCCGCAATATCCTGCTTATTGAAACAAATCGTACAGTCAAGATTCTGTTCCTGTAACATAATCAAAAAACGGTCCAACAGATTAAAGTTCGGTTCCGGTTTGACCACGGAAAAAATGATGACTGCCCGATCGACATTGGCAACTGCCGGTCGCAACAATTCACTTCGACGCGGTAAAATATGCGTGATGTTACCTTTGAACTGTTCTTCATCTATACACTGCATCCTGACAAAATCGCCAACCAACGGCTTTTTTGCATCTTTTCTGAAAATGCCTTTGGCGTGACACTCATACACGCCACGACCATACACATGAATATAGTAAAATCCGGCAATTCCCTTGATGATTCTTCCCTCATGTACCTCCTGCATATCCTGCCTTTCAAAACTACTCAAAGTAGACTTCATATTGATACACATCTTGCGCAGGGACATTCTGTACAACCGGATTGCCCGCTTCATCCACGCTTTCCTGCTGCACATATACCGTATACGTTACCGTTACGGTTCCGCCTGATACGCCCCAAATATTCGTTAAAACAATCGGAACCGGGAACGAATCGGTTGATGTGCTGAACAACTCCGTTCCGTCTGTGTTGCTACGCAAAACAATCTGCGCAGAACCACCTTGGTAATGCTCCGGTTGCGGTACACTGATATTGCAATTGTAATACTTCAATTCCGGTCCCAAACTAAGTTTGATGTCCACTCCTGTTTCCGGTTCAACAGAGGCACCCACGGTATAACTCTGGTAACAAACCAATCCCGCCGCGACTTCGTCATTATACTCCTCACTGACCGAAGAACAAACCAAACCGGCATTGAGCAATGTTTCTTTCGCACCCTCCTCGGTCATCCCTGTCAAGCTCGGAACTTGAACCTGTTCGACATCACGACCTTTACTGATGGTCAGTGTAACGGTTCCTCCACGGCTAATCAGTTCGCCCTGACCGGGTGTTTGAGAAATCACAAGTCCCTTTGCTACATCCTTGCTTGATTCTTCATTTTTAACAACCGTAAAACCTTCTTTCTCAAGAGCTGCGGTCGCTTCAGCCTCGGTTAAGCCAACCACATTTGCTACGTTAACACCGTCTTGACCTGTGCTGACTGTAATCGAAACCACGGAATAAGCATTGACTTCTGTGTTTGCCGCCGGAACGGTTTTCATGACCTGATTGGCTTCGTACTCCGATGACGGTTCATATGCGATGGAACAACTTAAGTGTTGTTCGTTTAACAAATTCTGTGCGTCTGCGATAGATTTGCCCAATACATCCGGAACAATTACAGATGAAGTGCTCTCACTTCCTGTTTTGGGTAAATCATCTCCGAAAATACCGATTGCAAGCCCTGCAAAATAAATCACGATACAGCCAATCAAAATTGCCGATAACACAATCAATATGCTTTTGATTTTATCGCTAGCGGAATCTTCTTCCTCAAATTGCTCCACTGCCTGCTTCTTGGTTGTCGGCTTCACCGGTTTCTTTGCAACCCGCTTCTTCGCATGCGGTCGCTGCGTAGACGTTTCCGCTGTTTGGGTACTTTTACTCTTCTTCTGAATTTCTTGTTCCGAAGTCCTCCGACGTACCGGTCGTGTCACTTCTTCCTCGTTTGTTGTTTTTTTAACTTTGCTTCGTTGCGCCATCACACGCTCTTTCACTTCTGCCTGCGGCAAAACGCGTGTCTCATCCTTCGCAGGTTTCGTTGAAACCGGTCGTATCTCTGCAGTCGCTTTCTCGACGGTTGTAATTCCGCCTTGATTGGCCGCAGATATAACCATGTTGTCACTCACATCTGCAATTCTGTTTTTCTTTATTTTCTGCAATTCTTCTTCGGAAACGGCTCTTGTAATCCCTGCTTG
>CAYMCV010000024.1:0-26160 GCA_964389005.1 uncultured Lachnospiraceae bacterium
TTTATCATAGAAGACCTTTGGTATCTCTATTTACAGAAAAACTTTCACAGACTCATATACTGCAACACTTATTTTCTCCTCTGCTGACAGTACCATTGAAGAACGATTGGCAGATGATTTGACAAGCGAGGATTTAATTTGCAGGTCCATTTTAGCGGCTGATTCCGATCGCTGCTTTATCAATGATTGGGCACGAACCGGAGTGATTGGAAACAACTCATTGTATAATGATTTTTATTGGTATGAATATGACACACAAGAGATGAAAGCATTTCTTTGTCAGGATATTGCGTTTGATGATACAACGTTCTCGTGTTGTGTAAATCACGATGGGAGAGTTTTTTTGCATGATTATAACCGAGAGCAATTCTATCTTCTGGATGAAAATGGGACATTGCTCGCTTCCACTCAATATGACGAACTAAAAATTGATTTAGATAAAATAGGTAATACTTATTTGGGCTGCGATCAAAACTACATTTACCTAGCGAATGGTAACGAGTTTGAAGTTTTGAATTACAATTTGGAAAGCGTGTTTTATCAATCGGAACAAGATCAGACATGTGTATGGAAACTGTATTCCAATTCCGCGCAGTCGTGTCTGTTGTCTTTGGATCACAAAAAATACTACAGATATAATAAAGACAAGGGGCTTGTTGAAGAAGACTTTCGTTTGGCGGGTTCTTTAGTTGCACAATTGGAATTGGTGCAAGACGGACGCAATATCTATACAGGAGACAATCAATACGATTTCTATTGTCAAACCAAGGGCGACGACATTGAAAACAAGGAAGGTATCATAGATTTTATCGGTGTCAAAAACGGTGTGGCATATCGACTTTTTTCTTTCCGACAAATGGGTTTTGAAGCGCAACAGATTGTGAATGTCGTCTCGGGAGGAAACGGTAATTTCATTGTTTGCTATTTAAATCCTGCAACATTTCAACACGATTTTTATCGACTTGAACCCTGTGATGAGGTTATGGACTATTCTGTGACGCTTGATAAGGAAGTCGTTACAGTTGCCTGCATTTTTGCACCGGGGGAGATGCGGAAAGCGGTTTTGGCATTCAATAACACCTCGGAGGAGTATTATGTTGATTTGGTTGAATACAATGAGCAGTATGACAATGCGAACGATTCTTTGAATGCCTTATATCTTGATGTTGCGGTCAATCAAACCACAGATGCAGTATTACTATATGGATTAGATAAGAATAATTTGACCCAAAAGGGTGTTTTTTAGGGAAGAATAAGAAAAAATCCCTTCTGTAGTTATGATATTAAGCAAGTAGGCAAAAAATACGGAGAGCGCATGCGGATGAGTTTAGGCAGCTACATGTGTATTACACAACACGAGCGAACAATCTATGAAAAAATATACGTTTCAATGTTGTATTGTAATGGTTTATATGTTCACATAGTGATATTTGCAAGGTGTATAGATTAAGTATTTAAGTGGATAATAACTGTAAAGCAATATTGAAATTAAGTGAAGATACACACGAATTACAGTTTGTGTGTATCTTTACTTAAAAATGTGCTTGACTAAGCACAGAGTTGGAGTTACTATTAAAGCAAATATACACACGATACAGTAAATGTGTGTATAAACACTTAAATGGAGTTGATTGTTATGGTATTAACCTATAAAGAATGTATAGAGAAATATGGCAGTGATCATTTGATGAAAAAAGAAATTTCAGAAGGAAAACTGTTTCAAAAAGAAAAGGGAATTTATTCTTTGCAAAAGTCATGTTCAGAATTAGAAATTATTGGTACAAAATATCCTCGTTCTATATTTACAGGAGAAAGTGCATTTTATTATCATTCGCTTACTGATGTAATACCTGATTATTATTATCTTGCAACACTAAGAACGGACAGTAGAATAAAGGATAATAGGGTGAAGCAGTCATTCTTAAAAGAAGAAATATTTGAAATGGGAAAGACCACCATGCAACGCAATAATACAGAGATAACTGTTTACAGTTTAGAGAGAATGCTAATTGAACTTATGAGATTTCGTAACAAATTACCATTTGATTACTATAAAGAGATTATTTCAAATTATAGAAACAGAGTGGAAATAATGGATATTGCACTTGTTGAGGAATATGCGAATAGATTCAGAAATTCAGATAAAATGATGGGTATGATACAGATGGAGGTTTTGTAATGAACTTAATGGATGAAGCGTAACAGAATGTGAATGTCGTCTCGGAAGGAAACGGTAATCCTTTGTTTTTCCTCATCTACAAGGCCCGGAAGCATTGACAGTATTTGTGTTTTTATGATAGTATACTCCGTGAGTCCGCAAGCATTCGCAAGTCAGTCACAAGAAGCGTTTGCGGCAGCAGTGAATCAATTGTTACATAGATACAGGAGGAGAATATGAAAAAGTTAGTGGCACTTGTTTTAGCGGTTGCGATGTGTGCGGTTATGTTGACCGGATGCAACAAGAACAAAGAAGATTGGGCTTACATTCAGGACAAAGGAACCATGGTAATGGGAATCACACTGTATGAGCCGATGAATTATTACGACGAAGAAGGTAAGCTGACCGGATTCGATACCGAATTTGCAGAGGCTGTTTGCGCAGAACTCGGTGTTACACCCGTATTTCAGGAGATTGAGTGGGATCAGAAGGAAGTTGAGTTGAAGTCTAAGACCATCGATTGCATCTGGAACGGATTGACGATTACGGAAGAAAGAAAAGCAAACATGGCTTTTTCAACACCGTATGTTGAGAACAAACAGGTTGTTATTATTAGAAAAGCAGACGCATCGAAGTTCACGGGTCTGGAGACATTGACCGGAATCAAGATTACCGCTGAGAACGGATCTGCAGGTGCAGATGCGATTGCAGCTGATGATACGCTCAAGACCAACGAGTTTATCGGTGTTTCCGCACAGAAAGATGCACTTTTGGAAGTGAAAGCGGGAACTTGTGATGCATGCGTTATCGACTACGTTATGGCGAAGTCTGTTATTACAGATGAAACAGATTATGCAGACTTGATGATGGTAGAAGGTGTTGAACTTGCAATTGAGGAATATGCAATTGGATTACGCCTTGAAGATGCAGAGACTTTACAAAAAATCAACGATGCAATACTTACCGTCAAAGCAAGCGGAAAATTACAGGAACTTGCAGATAAGTACGGCGTTAACATTAAGTAGTTTTGATTTAAAACAAATCTTTGGCAAAGGGCAACTTGGTTTGCCCTTTGTTGAGTTATACATACCTCATGGGGAACGGTAAAGAAGGATGACACTTGTCAGATAAGGACGGAGAGAATTATGTCGTTTTGGGAAGTTACACTGCAATTATTGGATGGATTCAAGGTTACCATACTCATTTTTATCATTACACTAATCGGAGCGTTGCCGCTCGGATTATTAATTACATTTGGCTCCATGACGAAAATCAGACCGCTTCGGTATCTCACGCGCGGTTTTGTTTGGATTATCAGAGGAACTCCTTTGATGTTGCAGGTCATCATCGTCTTTTTCGGTCCCGGCTTAATCTTCGGTTGGAAGCCATTGGAGCGTCTGACTGCGGTATTGATTGCATTCATCATTAATTACGCCGCGTATTTTTCCGAAATATATCGCGGCGGAATCGAGAGTATTGCTGTTGGTCAATATGAGGCAGGCCAAGTGCTCGGCATGACCAAAGCACAGATTTTCTTCCGCGTGGTATTGTTTCAGGTTATTAAGAGAATCTTGCCGCCGATGGGAAATGAAATTATTACACTTGTAAAAGACACCTCCCTTGCGCGTGTGGTCGCAGTCATAGAACTGGTTAAGGCGGCGCAGGATATTGTCGGTCTCAAAGCAATCATATGGCCGATATTCTATGTCGGTGTTTTTTATCTGTTGTTTACAGGAATACTTACCATTATCTTCAACAAATTGGAAAAGAAATTCAATTACTATAAAGGCTGACGGATAACGATACAAAAGGCAACGGAAACGAGGGCGTTATGGCAGTATTGGAAGTTAAAAATTTACAGAAATCCTATGATAATGAGCAGGTTTTGCGGGGTATCGATTTTTCGCTTGAGCAAGGGGAAGTACTGGCAATCATCGGGTCTTCCGGAAGCGGAAAAACGACGTTGTTGCGGTGTTTAAATCATCTGATTACGCCGGACGCGGGTGTTATTTCGGTCAACGGCGAGGTCATTTTTGATGCTTCAAATGTGACGAAGGACTCCGAGCGGGAGATTCGCAAGAAACGGTTGCATTTCGGTCTTGTATTTCAACAGTTTAATCTTTTCCCGCAATACAGCGTATATCGTAATCTGACCTTGGCAGCAGAATTGCTTGCCGATGAGGAAATCAAAAAGAACAGAAAGCAACGGCGCAAAGAAGAACAGGTGTCGAAGGCAAGTTATCAGGAAGAAGTCAAAAAAGCGCACGAGGAAATTGCAGCACGTGCAGATGCCATATTGAAGCAGGTTGGTTTGTCTGAAAAGAAGAATGCGTATCCATGCGAACTTTCTGGTGGGCAGCAGCAAAGGGTTGCAATTGCGCGGGCATTGATTCTGAATCCGGATATCTTATGCTTTGATGAGCCGACGAGTGCATTGGATCCGGAATTGACGGGAGAAGTGCTGCGTGTTATCAGTGATTTGAAGTCAACAAACAGCACTATGATTGTAGTGACGCATGAGATGGAGTTTGCACGTAAAGTCGCAACCAAGGTGATTTTTATGGCAGACGGTATTATCGAGGAAGTCGGAGAACCGGAAGCGGTGTTCGGACAACCCAAAAGCGAGAAGCTGAAGAACTTTTTGAGCAAGTCGCTTGAACCTATGGTGTAAGATTCCCTAAGAAGAAATTCGAAAAATATGAAGTATCAGCCGCATTGTACCATTGACGATATGCAAAAATGCGGCTATAATTATTTTGCAACCAAAATTAGCCGAAATAATCAACGGGTGATACATTATGAAATATTTGAGCAGACATATGGAGCAACGTGTTTTGGAACTCAGCCGTTCCTATTCAGCAATTCTTTTGACCGGACCGCGTCAGTCGGGAAAGACAACCATGCTAAAAACCCTTGCAGAAAGGGAAAACATCGGGCGTGAATATGTTACGCTTGATGACTTGACCGCACGTGACATGGCGAAGAACGACCCCGCACTTTTTTTACAGTTTCACAAACCACCGATACTGATTGATGAAGTCCAGTACGCACCGGAGTTGTTTACCTATATCAAAATTCATATTGACGAACACCAGAATCCGGGTGATTTCTGGATGACAGGGTCACAGATATTCCGTCTGATGCGCGGTGTACAGGAATCTCTTGCCGGACGGGTAGCGCTTCTGCATATGTCACCCATGTCGCAGCGAGAAATCATCGGAAAGCCATGTGTACCGTTTACCACCGACTTGAACAAGCTTCTTAATGAAAGCAAAGGCTTCATACCTGTCACAACGCCGGAACTGTTTGAACGGCTTTGGAATGGTTCTATGCCGGGATTGGTCAGCGGAAAATATGCGGATCGAAATGTGTTCTATTCTTCTTATCTTTCTACCTATATGGAGCGTGATGTAAGGGAATTGTCAGGTAGCATTGATGTGTTGAAATTTCATCGTTTTATCACCGCTGTTGCCGCACGTACTTCGCAACTGATCAACTATAATGCACTTGCTGAGGATGCCGATATTGATATTCAGACTTCAAAAGCGTGGGTGAACATTTTAGAGACGCTTGGCATTATCTTTCTTCTGCATCCGTACTCCAATAATGTGTTGAAACGTACAATTAAAACGCCGAAGGTATATTTCTTCGATACAGGACTTGTATGCTATCTGACGAAGTGGTCGTCATCGGAAGTTGCCGAAAGCGGAGCTATGAACGGTGCATTGCTCGAAAACTTTACCGTTTCGGAAATCATGAAAAATTATCAGAACGACGGACGCGAACCGTATCTATATTTTTACCGTGATCGCGATGCAAAGGAAATTGATGTGATTATAGAGGGCGACGGCAAACTCTGCCCGTTGGAAATCAAGAAAACCGTCACACCGGATAAGCGAATCATACGAACCTTCGGTGTGATTGATAAAGCCCCGTTGCAAGTCGGCACCGGTGCCGTTCTCTGTATGGCGGAAAGCTTCAGCGCATTTGATAAAGAGAATCTGATTGTCCCGATTGGGATGATATAAAGCTAAAAATAACGATATCCGAATTCAACTGTCTTAATCCGGCAGTATTTCATCACGTTCGCCGCCGAAGGTGCGACGGAAGTTCCGGTCGCGAAAAACCTTGGGTGTATAGCCGGTTTCCGAGCGAAATATTTTGGTAAAGTGACTTTGGGATGAGAAACACAGATAGGATGAAATATCCGCATAGGAGTAGTCCGAATACATCAGCATGTTTTTGGCAGCTTCAATTCTGCGCAGGCGTATGTACTCACTGACGGATACGCCGGTTTCCCTTTTAAACAGTTTTGATAAGTAGGTTTCATTGATACCGATGGCATTGGCAATGGATTTCACGGTTATCTTTTTGTGCAGATTGTCATAGATATAATCGATGGCAAGCACAATCTGTTTCGAGTAGACGGAGGCTTTTTGCAATTGCTTCATGCGACGACAGTAGTCGTAAGCCATGTCCTGCTGCAATAATTTCAATTCATCGATGGTTTTGCAACGGTCGGCCTTCTGTATGTACAAATCGCTCAGCGAGTAAGCCATATCATGATCCATCCCGCCACCGATGCAGAAACGTGCAACCATGGCAGTCGAGATAATGAAGTGATACAGCAGATTTCGAACCGGATTATCTGAGAGTACTCCCTTTCCTTTGGTGGTTTCTCTTTTAAAATGTTCCATTTCCTGCTGAACGACTTCTAAATTTGCGTTTTTTACCGCTTCATAAAAAGACATTTCGTCTTCGTAAGGATTGTAAGTGATATGAAGTTCACGATGCAAAAACAGTTTGTGGTTAATTTCGCGACTCGTTGACATGCGCGTTCCTCCTGTGAATCGAAGACCTTGTATGACAATAATGTAGCATGAAAGCGAAGAGAAAACAATAATAATAAAAGTATGTTTCTTTCAACAAAAAACTATGGAAAAAAATGACGAAACAGTGTACACTGTTAAAGGGTGCGGTTTGAAAAGAACCGCGCATCATCGTTGTATTATGGAGAAGGGTAATGAGAAAAATAGGATTTGACAATGATAAATATCTGAAACTGCAATCAGAACGTATTCAGGAGAGAATTGCAACTTTTGGCGGGAAATTATATCTTGAGTTCGGAGGCAAACTGTTTGATGATTTTCATGCATCCAGAGTGTTACCGGGATTCAAGCCGGACAGCAAGATCAATATGCTTACGAAGCTGAAGGATGAGGCGGAGATTGTCATTGTAATTAATGCAGCGGATATCGAGAAGAACAAAGTCAGAGGCGATTTGGGTATTACCTACGATATGGATGTACTCCGTCTGATTGATGCGTTTCGCGGATACGGATTGTATGTGGGGAGCGTGGTTTTGACACATTTTGCGGGGCAGCCTAGCGCAGTTTCCTATCAGAAGAAACTTGAGACGCTTGGGATGAAGGTTTATCGGCACTATCCGATTGCCGGATATCCTGCAAATATTCCTTTTATCGTAAGTGACGAAGGATACGGAAAGAATGACTATATTGAGACAACGCGCTCATTGGTTGTTGTAACGGCGCCGGGCCCCGGTAGCGGTAAGATGGCAACGTGTCTGTCACAGTTATACCATGAGCATAAGCGTGGAATTCAGGCCGGGTATGCAAAGTACGAGACATTCCCGATTTGGAATCTGCCGTTGAAACATCCGGTTAACCTTGCATATGAGGCGGCAACCGCAGATTTGAACGACGTGAATATGATTGACCCGTTCCACTTGGAAGCGTACGGAGAGACAACAATCAACTACAACCGTGATGTTGAGATTTTCCCTGTGCTAAATGCCATGTTCGAGCAGATTATGGGTGAATCTCCTTATAAATCTCCCACAGATATGGGAGTAAATATGGCGGGTTACGGAATCGTTGATGATGAGATTACAAGAAAAGCATCCAAAGACGAGATTATTCGCCGCTATTACAACACGCTCTGCCTGAAACGGCAGGGTTCCGCCGATGATGAACAGATTCTCAAGATTGAACTACTGATGAAGCAAGCGGGAATTACCATTGAAGACAGACCGGTTATTGGTGCGGCATTGATGAAAGCCGAGATGTCTGGTGCACCTGCGGCGGCGTTGGAACTGCCGAACGGCCAGATTGTTACCGGAAAGACCAGTGAGCTTCTGGGGGCTTCCTCTGCATTGTTATTGAATGCTCTGAAAGTGCTGGCGGGAATCGACGATGAGACTAAGTTAATATCTCCGACCATCATCGAACCGATTCAGAATCTAAAAGTTGAACATTTGGGGAATCGCAATCCGAGATTGCATACAGATGAAGTTCTGATTGCCCTGGCAATTTGTGCGGTCACGGATGACACCGCGAAACAAGCGATGGATCAATTACAGAACCTACGCGGTTCCGAAGTTCATTCCAGTGTGATTTTATCCCAAGTAGACCTTAATATGTTCCGTAAGCTTGGAATCAATTTGACTTGCGAACCGGAATATCAGACCAAGAAATTATATCACAAATAATACAACGAAAGATACAGTTCTTTTATGAAGTTCACAGGGGCTTAACCCTGTAACGATAGAACCACAGAACGGCAACGAAAGTAGAGGAGGAATAATTATGCAGTATGAAGTAAAAGGTGCTCCGTTTCCCGTGCTTGTATGTAATTTAGCACCGGGCGAGAGCATAAAGTGTCAAAAGGGATCAATGGCGTGGATGTCTCCCAACATGGAAATGCAGACCAAAGGCGGCGGAATCGGAAAGATGCTCGGAAAGGCTTTCACAGGAGAGTCCATGTTCGAGAATATCTATACCGCAACCGGCGGACCGGGAATGATTGCCTTTGCGGCAGGACTTCCGGGCAATATTTTACCGGTACCCATTTCACCGCAGTCAACCATTATCGCGCAGAAATCAGCATTCCTTGCTTGTGAAACAGGCGTAAACCAAGAAGTATTCTTTCAGAAGAAACTCGGCGCAGGTCTGTTCGGCGGCGAAGGATTCATCATGCAGAAGTTTACCGGTAACGGTCTTGTATTCATCGAGATCGACGGTAGCACCATCGAGTACAATCTTGCACCGGGACAACCGATGATTCTCGACACAGGTTCACTTGCAGCTATGGAAGCAACCGTAAACATGGAGATTCAGCAGGTAAAAGGACTCGGAAATGTACTTGTCGGCGGAGAAGGATTATTCAACACCAAGGTTGTAGGACCGGGACGTATCTGGCTTCAGACTATGCCGCTTTCCGGACTTGCAAGCGCAATTCAGCCGTACATCGTAACGGGAAGATAAGAAGATACATAGAAGTTTCATTGATAACGATAACTAAAAGGAGTCCCATGCGGACTCCTTTTTGTATTGACGATAAATTCGGTTAAGAGTATCCTATAAGTGTACAAGATTTCAAAAGAGGAAGGACAAAAATCATGGAATTCGGATTGTTGTTTTTTGTTATTGTTATTGCGCTTGTAGTCATTTTTAGCTTTATTAACGAGAAGATTATTCAGATTCCCAATGATATTGCACTTGTTTTGCTGGCGTTGATTTCCGGTGTTGTATTCTGGGCATTATTGCAGACGGGAGTCATTGATACATCGCACAGTACCATTTCGAATATCAAATCATTTCGATTCGACAAATATCTGTTGGACGGCGTCCTCTGCTTTATGTTGTTTTCCGGCGCCAGCCATTTGAAGTTGCAGAATCTGATACAGAACTTAAAGCCCATCAGTTTGTTGGCATTGTTGACGACGGTGTTATCATCTGCCATCTACGGAGGTCTGTTCTGGTTGATTTCCATGGCACTTGGCTTACATATGAATTTTTTGCTCTGCTTCCTGTTGGGCTGCATCGTTTCTCCGACGGACCCGATTGCGGCAACGAGTATTTTGAATAAAATGGGATTATCCAAGGACGTGACTGCCATTATGGAAGGTGAATCTCTGTTTAATGACGGCACCGGTGTTGCACTTTTTATCTGTCTCAAAAATATCTATCTGGATACCGCCAACAGTAATTTCTTCATGGTGATGTTCCAGGAGTTGGTTGGAGCGATTGTTGTCGGGTTGCTGATTTCCTTCCTATTGTTCCAATTAATCAAGAGGACACAGGACCCGATCAAACACATTACCATATCGTTGCTTGCGGTTTCTCTTTCTTATGTGGTATGTGAACAACTTGGCTTTTCCGGCGTTATTGTGTCTGTTGTCTGCGGAATATATTTTTCGACGGCAATGGAAAAATACAAAAATAAACATGCAGATTTGGACCCGAAGGATTATTACAGAGACTTCTGGTCTATTATGGATGCACTTCTAAACAGTGTGCTTTATGTATTGATTGGCTTGTCTTTTATCTATATGACAGAAGTGAAATTCCAGGTTCTGCTTGCGGTTGTGGCAATTCTGTTCAACTTGATTGCACGATTCGGCGGAGTTTATTTATCGGCACTTGCGACATGGAAACTGCCTGACGGTTATCGGATGCTTCCTTTTACCACATTGATGACTTGGGGCGGGCTAAAAGGCGGTGTCTGTCTGGCACTTGCTTTGAGTACCGTGGATTTCTTAAGTCAGGATATCTATTCGGTGGTGCTCTTTATCACGTATTGTACAATTATATTTACAACTATAGTACAAGGATTGACAACCGGCAAGGTTTATTCGTACTTACAGAGAAAATTCTTTACACAGGCAGTGACTGTTGATGAGTGCGGAAATGAAACGACAACCGACGAGATGGGAATGATTCAAGTAAAAGCAGAAGCAATTCAAGAAAAAGGGGGAGCGGATGAGCAAAGAGAAGAAGGGTAGCATTTCGGTATCGATTATTACCATGTCGGTATTGCCGCTGTTGTTGTTCGGTCTGGTAGTGACCTTATTTTCGGTCGGCCGTTTTACATCTATCATCAACTTGGAAGTGGAAAACGAGATGGAAAGTGTTGCCGAGGCGATTCAGGTCATGTATGACTATGCGTATCCGGGGAATTATGAATTGGAGGGGAGTAAGGTGCTTGCGCTCTACAAGGGAGAGAGCGAAATCACCGGTGATTTTGAAATTATCGACACCATGAAAGAAAGAACCGGTATGGAGATATCGGTTTTTTATGAAGACATACGTATGCTTACGACCATTTGCGGAGCGAATGGAGAGCGTCTGGTGGGAACGGGCGCAAACGCAACCGTTCTTCGTGATGTTGTGGATGAGCGTCAGTCAATGTTCTATGAAAGGTTGAACATCAATGATAAAGACTACTTTGTCTACTATGCGCCGTTGTTGAATCGGAACGGCAATTGTGTCGGAATGCTCGGAATTGCGAGAGCGAAGGACGATGTGCAAAAAAGCATTTGGAAGGCTGTGACACCGACACTTGTTTTGGCGGCAATTTCTATGATAATTGCAGGATGGATTGGGTTGAGTTATGCACGCGGACTTTCGGGCAGCATTCAGCAGTTAAACAGTTCGCTGGCGCTGGTTGCGAAGGGGAATTTGCTTAAAGAGATGGATTATGGCGTGATGAAGCGAAATGACGAAATCGGAGAAATCGGAAAGTCAATTGTCTCCATGCAAAAAGCGCTTCGCGTATTGATTGAACAGGACATGTTGACAGAGCTTTATAACCGTCGTTATGCACAGGCACGCTTGAAACAGACGGTACGACAGGCTGTTCGAAACGGAATTACTTACAGTCTGGCGATCGGAGACATTGATTTCTTCAAAAGAGTTAATGACACTTACGGGCATGAGGCAGGTGATGAAGTGCTTAAGTCGGTCGCGCGGATACTGCGCACGCATATGCTGGGAAAAGGGTATGTGGCGCGTTGGGGCGGCGAAGAATTCCTGCTTGTGTTTGAGAATTATGATGCGTATAAAGCGGCTGATTTCTTGGAAGCCATTTTATCGGAAATTCGTGCGAAATACACGAATTACGGAGAAGATGACATACAAGTTACCATGACGTTCGGCGTTGTAAACGGCTCTGCGGACAGTCAATTGGACGAACTGCTGGTGCTTGCCGACCGCTGTCTATATGAAGGAAAAGAAGCCGGCAGAGATAGGGTTGTCATACAGAAAACGGCTCGAACGGACGAAGCAAAGGAGAGTTCGACGGAAAATGAAGAATGAGCGAAGCAGTGGTGCCGCGACGGTACGAATTTATGAAGACGATGCATATTGCAAGGATTTTACCGCCAAGGTTATATCGTGCAGTCAGGTATCCGACGGCTATGCGATTGAATTGAATCAAACCGCATTCTTTCCGGAGGGCGGCGGACAAGATTCCGACAGCGGATACATCGATGACATCAGAGTTACACAGGTCCGGTGCGAGGACGGGCGGATTCTGCACTACACAGACAAGCCGATAGCAGAGGGGACAATTGCGCTGCTTCGAATCGATTGGGGCAAGCGATTTTCCAATATGCAGAACCATACGGGGGAGCATTTGGTTTCCGGCTTGATTGATAAATTTTGGGGCTTTCGGAATGTGGGCTTTCGCTTGGGTGAGGATGTCGTCACGGTGGATGTGGACGGTGTTTTAAGCGAGGAAGATATCGAGAAGATTGTAGTCGAAGCAAATCGCGCCGTGTATGCGAACGTCCCGGTTGATTGCCGGGTCTATACGAAGGACGAAGCAGATAAAAAGTATTACAGAAGTAAAATAGACTTTGAAGAGGACATCCGACTGGTCACCATCGAGGGCTACGATTGTTGCGCCTGCTGTGCACCGCATGTGGCACGAACAGGGGAAATCGGTTTGATACAGATTCTTACTTGGGAAGCGCACCGTGGAGGTACGAGATTAACGATGATTTGCGGCGAGCGTGCCGTTCATGATGCAATCCATAAGCAAAAAAGCGTACGTGCGATATCTGCGTTGCTTTCCGCGAAACCGGAAGATACTGCCGAAGCGGTCAGTGCATTGTTGCAGAGATTCGAGGAGCGCAAAGAAGAGAATAACGCGCTGAAACGAGAACTCTCCGAAATAAGACTACGAATGTTTATGGAAACACAAAAACACAATCCCGTTACAAATGTGTGCTTCTTTGAAGCAAATTTTGATGAGATACAGATGCGTACCGTACTAAACGGCGCAGTTACGGTATGCGACGGATTCGTATGCGGTTTCATCGGCTTAAGCGGTCAGGGTTACCGCTATATTGTTGCATCACAAAAGGAAGATGCAAGGGAATTATCGAAGGCAATGAACGAGGCCTTCAACGGACGCGGTGGCGGTAGTGCCCGTATGACACAGGGAAGTCTGACTGCAAACCAAGCGGATATCGAGCAGTTTGTCAGGGCGTTCGGAAGGGAATCGCAGACGAATGAGTAAAAGAAACAAAGGAATCGTATGTATTATCGGGGCGGCATTTTGTTTTGCGCTGATGAATCTTCTGGTGCGCTTATCGGGCGACTTACCGGTCTTCCAAAAAGGATTCTTCCGGAATGCAGTGGCGCTTGTAGTATCAACTTCGGTTCTGCTCAAAAGCAAGACTTTTCGGGAAGACTTGAATTATCTAAAAGACAAAGAAAACGTGGTGCTTCTCGTTATTCGTGCAATCATGGGTACCATCGGTTTTCTGTGTAATTTTTATGCGGTGGATCGGCTGAATATTTCGGATGCATCCATGCTCAATAAACTGGCACCTTTCTTCGGCATTATTTTTTCCGCAATTTTCTTAAAAGAGCGTGCCAATCGCATTCAGTGGGCTGCGGTCGTGGTTGCTTTTATCGGAAGTTTGTTTATCATCAAGCCCACAATGGGGCTTGAAGTGGTTCCCGCGGTTGCGGGCGTAATGGGCGGTCTCGGCGCAGGCGCGGCGTATACGGCGGTACGGCGCCTTGGACAAAAAGCAGTTAAAAGTTCATTTGTAGTCTTTTTCTTTTCTGCTTTTTCCTGTGTGATATTACTGCCGATGATTGTTATTTGTTACATGCCGATGACATGGGTTCAACTATTGTTGTTACTTTCTGCCGGAATGGCGGCATCCGGAGGGCAGTTCTTCGTCACATCCGCATACATGTATGCCCCGGCAAAAGAAATCTCCGTTTATGATTACTCACAGGTTCTGTTTGCCGCATTGTTTGGATTCCTCTTTCTTGATCAAAGACCGGATCATTTCAGCATCATCGGTTATGTCATTATCTGTGCGGTTGCAATTTTAATGTGGTTACGGCGCGACAAAAATGCAAAAAAGGAGAAACAAAAGGTGTGAAATGTGCCAATTGTCAGCAAAAAGCACACAAATGATTTGTTTTTTAGACAAGTTTAGACTATAATGGATTGTAGAATCGACATGTGAAAAATACGGAGAGTTCAATGGAGTACATATTACACTATGATGTCGCAGCGATATTTATCATCTGCGTCGTCGGGATACTTTTCTATTCAAAAAAATACTTTCCAAGCCCATCAAACAGGGCTTTTTCTTTCTTGCTGATTAATCTCTTAATTTCATCGGTTTCCGACCTTGTATCCGTATACGGTATCGAGAATGCCGATACTTTTCCCGTTGGATTAAACTATATTATCAGTATTTTATTCTATATTTCCTATAATCTTTGTGCGGTCATCTATCTTTACTACACGATGACTTTGGTTAAAATTGTGAATACCAAACTCGGAAGAAGATTGCGGCAACTTCTGCTTGCAGTCGGGACATTTGTCATCCTGTATATCGGAAGTACGCCTTTTACCAGAACGGTTTTCTACTTTGAAAATGGTGAGTATATGCATGGAAACGGGAATTATATATTGATTCCGTTGGGAATGCTTGAAATTGGCGGTGCAATGATTCTCTCGTTATGGGCACAGAAGCGGATTACACTTTCACAGAAATTAACCACATATGCCTTTGGTATAATGATTGCCTGCGGCATTGTCATCCAGATTCGATTCCCGCAATATCTGATTGTGAATTTCCTGGGTTCAATAATGCTTTTGTTAATTTTTCAGACATTACAGAATCCCTCGGAATATATCAGTCCGGATACGGGCATCTATAATCAAAAGGCATTCTTGGAAATGTTGGATATGCAGTTTGTCAAAAATAAGAGTTTGACAATTCTGGCGTTTCAACTGGAAGGTTTTCAGTTTGTAGATCAGTTTATGGGTGCAGAAAACGGAAATAATCTTTTATCTTCGGTGTCAACCGATTGCAGCAACAATCTACAGGGAACGTTGTATCATCTGGATGGGACGAGGTTTGCCTTGATACTGAATGCAGAGTGCCCGAGGATTCAAGAGAATATAGAGTGGCTGAATTGGCGATTTTTATCTACATTTAAAGTCTGCGGCGTAGCCGTTTCACTGGTGCCGCGTATTTGTGCCGTTAATTATCCGCAGATTGCCAAGAACAAAGAGGAAATGCTCAACGCCATCCATTACGCGTTGAAAGAAGCAAAAGATAAGAACTCGACAGATGTAGTATGGGCAAGTCTGGAGGCAATAGAAGAACAAAAAAGAAGCACCATGGTGAATCATATTCTCAGCCGTGCGGTAATCAATCGAGAATTTGAAGTGTATTATCAGCCGATTTACTGTACCAGAGATACCAGTTTCCGTGCATCCGAGGCGTTGATTCGACTTCGGGATGAAAAATTGGGATTTATCAGTCCGGAAGAATTCATTCCCATTGCGGAGCAAAACGGTTTGATTCTGGAAATCGGAGATATTGTATTTACAAAAGTCTGCGAATTTATCGCAAGCGGTGTTCCGGAGAAATTGGGAGTACAATACATTGAGGTCAATCTGTCGGTTGTCCAGTGTATGCAGGAGAGTTTACATCAGCATTTAACAGAGATTATGGACAAATACGGTGTGCCCTACCATATGATTGATTTTGAAATTACAGAAACCTTTGCAAATGGGGATACCGGTACATTGGTCAAGAACATGAACGAATTGATTAGTCTCGGTTGTACTTTTGCGATGGACGACTATGGAACGGGCTTCTCCAACAACGATTATTTGATGGAATTTCCTTTTAAGTTAATTAAACTTGATAAAAGCTTCGTATGGTCAACGTTGTCGAGCGAGAAAGCAAGTAAGATACTGACGCATACCGTTGCCATGATGAAGAGTTTAGAACTGCTGATTGTGGCGGAAGGTGTTGAGACGGCGGAGCAAAAAGAAATGCTTGAACGTCTGCAGTGTGACTATTTACAAGGATATTACTTCTCGAAACCTTTGCCGGAGCAGGAATATGTGGCTTACCTTCAGAATGCGGAGCAATTTTTAGCCGAATTAAACAGACCGAAGAAAGCACCCAAAAGACAAACACGACGAAAAAGCGTGAAAAAGAGTGACAAAACAGAGAGCAATGAAATTGAATGATAACCAACGGGGGCATATGATGAAAGAACAGTATGCAGCGGATTGTAAAAAAGCCCAATACTTAGCGAAGGTGTTGATTCTTTCCTTTTTGGCGGCGTTGTATGTAACGGGGTGCAAGAAAGAAGAACCGGCGTTGCCGGAAGAACCTACGACTCCCGAAGAATCAGGTATAGATATTGATTTAACGACGGTAAGCAGTATATTGGTATATTCGGAAGTTACCAATATCATGTCTTCTCCGGATGCGTATATTGGGAAGACCGTTAAACTGAGCGGGTTGTTTGACTATTTTAAGGATGAGACGACGGGAAAGGAGTACTTCTCCTGTATCATTCAAGACTCCACGGCATGTTGTACACAGGGGATTGAGTTTGTCTGGGAGGGGGTGCATGTCTATCCGGATGACTACCCGATGCGCGGAGATGAAATTACGGTTACAGGTACATTCGGCACATATGAGGAAGACGGCTATCTGTACGGACAGTTGTCGGAGGCGAAATTGGAAGCAGAATCGATAAAATAAGGGGGCATATCGTGTGATATGTCCCCTCTTCTATAGTATCCGCTTAACAGCTTAGCCAAAGTATCTATTCAACAGCCCAGCGAAAGCCTTACCGTGTCTCGCTTCATCCTTTGCCATCTCATGTACGGTGTCATGAATTGCATCCAAATCTGCCGCTTTGGCACGCTTTGCAAGATCAAACTTACCGGAAGTTGCACCGTTCTCTGCCTCCACACGCATTTGCAGATTCTTCTTGGTTGAATCGGTTACGACTTCGCCGAGCAGTTCCGCAAACTTCGCTGCATGTTCCGCTTCTTCATAGGCAGCCTTCTCCCAATACATACCGATTTCCGGATAACCCTCGCGGAATGCCACACGCGCCATCGCAAGATACATGCCGACTTCAGTACACTCTCCGGTGAAATTCGCTCTCAAATCAGCCATGATATCTTCACTTGCACCCTGTGCAACACCTACCACATGCTCAGCAGCCCATGTTGTCTCGCCGCCCTGTGCCGTAAATTTGGATGACGGAGCTCCGCACTGCGGGCATCTCTCCGGGGCCGCATCTCCTTCGTGAACATAACCGCATACCTGACATACATACTTCATAATTCATTCTCCTTTTCTGATTGTTGTCGGACAAACGTCCGTGTGAACAGTAAATACAGTATTCCCCAAAAACCCAAATCACTTGCTGCTTTTGATCATACATTTGGCACATAATCCGTAAAAATAGGTCACATGTCCTTCAATCTGTCCGTCAAAAACCTCCTCGGCCACTTGATTTAAGTGTTCGTCGTTCTGAATCGGAACATCCTGAACGCATCCGCAATCGCGACAGACAAAATGATAATGCGGCGCCGGATTGCCGTCAAAGCGGTCCGTCGTACCCTCCACGCGAATTCTCTGAATCTCACCCATATCGGCCAAAAGATTTAGGTTCCGATATACCGTGCCGAGGCTGATGTTCGGAATTTCTTCCCGCATCTGCATATAGATAAAATCGGCAGTCGGATGATCTTTCCTTGTCATCAGATAACTCTTAATCGCTTGTCTTTGCTTACTGTACTTTAGTTGCATCTCGCACCTCGTTTGATAATAGTAACTGTTACTGATATTAAAATAACACCTAAACCGCACAATGTCAACACTTTTTATCTAAAAATTATTGCAATATCTTCATATGCATGTTAAGATACCGTAATCAGACAGACGAAAGGAAGATTAAAATGGCTCATCAGAATAAGAAGACAATCAATAAAATGATATCGGCCGGTTTGTTTGCGGCACTAATTACGATTACAACCGCCTATATTGCACATATTCCCATTGGAAACGGTTATCTGCATTTCGGCGATACCTTTATATTTCTGGCGGCGGCTTTGCTTCCGGCACCTTACGCTTGTTTTGCGGCGGCAGCAGGAGCGGGACTTGCTGACTTATTGACTGCGCCGATATGGGCAATCGCGACGATTGTAATCAAAGCTGCGATTGCATTCATTTTTACGAATCGAAAGCATAAAATCATATGTAAGCGGAATTTGCTTGCCGGAATTGCTGCGTTATTTTTAACTGTTGGCGGATATTATGTTGCGGAAGCGTTAATCTATGGGAACTGGGCCGCACCCATGGTCGGTGTGGTCGGAAATATCATTCAGGTTGTCGGTAGTATGATATCTTTTGTTATTTTGGGTATGATTTTTGACAAAATGAGGATAAAAGAGAAATATTTTGACTTCGATAGTTGACTGATAACTATGAAAAAAGTAATATAAAAGGAGGGGTAATACAAGGAGGGTATACAAATGGAAGCAAGACAGGAGATTGCAAAGATTCGCGAGAATATTTGTAAGGTAATCGTCGGTAAAGAACAGATGGCGGATTTACTTTTGACAGCGATGATTGCAGAGGGACATGTTCTGGTAGAGGACATGCCGGGAACCGGAAAAACGCTTATGGCGAAGTCTTTGGCGAAGTCAATTGAAGGTGAATTCGGCAGAATTCAGTTTACACCGGATTTGCTTCCGTCGGATGTAACGGGTCTGAATATTTATCACCAGAAAACCGGTAAGTTTGAGTTTCACAGGGGTCCGGTTTTTAGCAATGTTTTATTGGCAGATGAGATTAATCGCGCAACACCGAGAACACAGTCTGCGCTTTTGGAATGTATGGAGGAAGGTCAGGTTACGGTTGACGGTACGACACGTAAGTTGGCTGCACCTTTTATGGTAATCGCGACACAGAATCCCATAGAGACGGCGGGAACGTTTCCGCTTCCGGAGGCACAGTTGGACCGCTTCCTGATGAAAGTTGAGATGGGAATGCTGAAAGCAGAAGAAGAACTGCAGATGCTTCTCAGATACAGTAAAGATAATCCCTACAAGGAATTACAGCCGGTTTGCAGTAAAGAGATGATTGTCGAAGCGCGAAAAGAAGCGGCCGACGTTTTTATACATGAAGATTTACTTGCCTATATTCAACAAATCAGCGAGACGACACGAAAGACACGTGAGATACTTGTGGGAGTCAGTCCGCGCGGTACGTTGGCGTTGTTGCGTGCGGTTAAGGCCTATGCTTATATGCAGGGGCGTACCTATGCCGTTCCGGAAGACGTGAAGTTCCTTGCGGTTCCGGTGTTGGCGCATCGTTTGATTCTGCAGGCAAACGGGTACATGGCGAATGCTGCGGAAGCGGAGATTTCCAAGATTATTCAGACGCTTCGGGTACCAACGGAAGAATGGAAACGATAAGCGGGGAGAGAGCTTATGCTTTTGATCATGATTGGGGTTATGATTCTGCTGGTCTTCCTGCTTCAGAGCTTGATACTTCGCAAAATTTGGGGACGGGGACTGGAAATCAGTGTAGATTTTGACGCAAAGAGTTATGCCAGAGGTGATGTCGGAACTATTAAGGAGACAATCGTTAACCGGAAATGGTTTCCGTTGCCTTTGGTTGTTCTGTCGTTTGCTTTGGATAAAAGTATTTGTTTTGCCGACGAGGAGAAGATTGTAGTTTCAGACAGAAAATATCGAAGCGATTGTTATGCTTTGCGGCCATATGCCGGAGAAAGTCGGCAGTTTGAAGTTACATTTACCGAACGTGGTTTGTTTCAAACGGGGGAAATCAATATTTTATCTTCGGATTTATTTATGCGGGAGAAGTATGGAGCGAGTACGGATGCAGGTGAGGCGATATATGTATATCCGGCACGTATGCGCAACCTGTCAATGGATGCGGTATTTACCAAAGTGACGGGAGAATACTTCAACCGCCGTTTTATTTATGAGGACCCTTTTGAATTTAAGGGTATTCGCGATTATGTACCGACCGATCCAATCAAAAAAATTAATTGGAATGCATTTGCACGAACCGGACAACTGAAGGTCAACGAATATCATGACACCAGAGGAATCAATGTTACCATATATCTGAATATGGAGCCGGAAGGCGTGGCTGTACGAAAGTTTTTGGCAGAGGTTGCCATAGAAGCGGCGCGGACTTTGTTTGAGGATTTTTTACGAAAAGGAATACCGGTTCGACTGATTACCAATGCGCTTGATATGATTTCTCATGAGCCCATTAATGTTTGGGAAGGCGCGGGAGTCGGGCATTTGGAAACGTGTCTTCGGCAACTTGCACGCATTGACGTTATGAATTACCAAGAGGGATTCGGGAGTATTTTTATCAAAGAAAAAGAGGAAAAGGCAGAGGTTACGCTTCCGATTCTGGTCAGTACATCACAAAGACCGGAATTGATTCACGCGTATGAGGACTTTTTGGGCGGCAGAGAAGGTGAAATGGTGGTGCCGGTCAGCAATGCGAAGCAGTGTTATGCTTCCTCTCCATGGATTCATATTACATATGTGGAGGTACAGGATGTATGAGAAAATTTCGTAAAAATGTTCGGTTGATTCTTTTGATTCTGCTTGGGATATTTACTTGCTGGCGTTGGCTTATCGGATACGGCATGGTGTTCTGGGTTTCTTTTGTATTGTTTTTGGGTTATCTGACCTATGCATTGATTGATGAAAATCATTCAGCGGTGCACGATTTCTTGAAAGCACGGCGAAAAAGTACTTATATGAACGAAAAGGAAATTATCAGAATTAACTTTAGAATGACAGTTGCTTATGTTTTGTTTTTTGTCGCGTTGGTGGCAATTTCTTCACTGTTTCATGTGGAAGGGATTGGAACGTGCGCACGTTTTGTTCTGAAATACCTTCTGCTCGGCATTTTTTGGCTATGTACGGTTGTTGAGATGTTGTATCAGATGTTGGTACTTGGGCGCAATACCAACGAAATTCGCCCGGATCGGATGTATAATCAATATATCGGGGATATCGCCAATCAGTCATTGCTTTCAAGAATTATTGTTATTACATTTGCCTGCATTTTTATCGCCGTTATCATTTTTATCTGTATGAAGTCGTTGATTCAATGGATTTCCTCATGGAAGTTCAAGCGTGAGGAGGAGATTTACAATATTCTTGCGCCGGGGGATTATGTTGTAATCGATGAACGTAAGCGTTCCAAAGGCGAGGGACTGCGGGAAAAACAATCGGTTCGACGGGTATATAAGAAAGGGATACAGAATATCCTTGGGAAAGACGGTGTACCGGTCAGTTCGACGCCGGCGGAACAGCGCGAGTTTGCCAATCGGAAGGGTTTCTTCATTACGGAGGAGGCAATTGCGACGTACGAAAAGGCGCGTTATACACATGAACCCACAACGCGAGCGGACATTAAGCGCATGAAGATGCTGATGAAAGAAGCGGATTTGTCGGTAGGGAAGACACAACCGTTGTTCCCGACGATAAAAGACGAATAAAACGTTTATAGATGTTTTAGAAAAAGTTTAGATTTGCTTAAAAGCGAATCCGTACGGAGTGTGATATAATGAAGTTCAATACGAAACTTGCGATTACTTTTATCGGAATTCTGATTCTGCCCATTTTACTTGCGGAAATTGCCTATATCGCCATTGGATTTGGGCTGTTTTACAGTGTGAAGGACAATCAGGACGACGACAATAAGTTTAATTTTCAGATAATGTCTGACCCGGTGCAGGCGTACAAGGCAGTCACGGCGGATTATTACGATACATTGGTTGAGATGGCGCAAAATGAGCCGGAGAAACTTTACGATAAGGCATTTTTGGATGAGATTGACGAGCAACTGAAGGAAGTCTCTTCATATTTGATTGTCAGAAAAGGGGATCGACTGTATTATTGCAGTTCTCCGGAGACGGGTGAGCGTATTTTTGATCGATTGCCGCAGTATGGAGATGGCATGCGAGATGCGGCGACCGGATATTATTACAGTGACTTACAATATTTGGTCAAGAAAGTGGATTTCGTTTTTGCGGATCAGAGTCAGGGTAGCATCTTTTTGGTAACGCATGTGAATATGATGCTATCGGAAAGTTTGCTAAAAAGCCTGTTTTTTGCGTTACTGCTGGTGCTTTTGGCGACAAGCATTCTGTTGACGGCGTGGATTCGAAAGAGCGTTTTTTTGCCGTTGGGTGAACTGAATGACGCGATGCAAAAAATTGCGGACGGTAATCTGAGAGATGCAATCAAAACCGAGGAGAAGGGCGAAATCGGAGAATTATATGACAACTTCGAGAGGATGAGATTGCGACTTGGAGAGTCTGCGGAGGAGAAAGCACAGTCAGAGCAACAGAGTCGCGAACTGATTAGCAACATTTCTCATGACTTGAAGACGCCGATTACCTCTATCAAGGGGTATGTCGAGGGAATTATGGACGGAATTGCGGATTCGCCCGAGAAGATGGATAAGTACATCAAGACCATCTACAACAAGGCGAACGATATGGATCGATTGATTGATGAATTGACGGTGTATTCGCAGATTGATTCCAATAAGATACCTTATAACTTCCACAAAATGGCGGCAGCGGATTATTTCGATGACTGTGCCGAAGAAGTGGGTTTGGATTTGGAAGCGCGCGGAATTGAGTTTCATTATGAGAATCTCGTACCGGAAGGTACATTTATGATTGCGGATCCCGAGCAGCTCAAACGAGTCATCAACAACATCATTCACAACAGTGTGAAATACAGTGATAAAGAAAAAGGTGTTATTTCCATTCGCATTTCTGACGAAGACGAGACAATTTGCGTTGAAATCGCGGATAACGGAAAGGGCATTCCCGCGGCAGATCTCAAAAGGATATTCGAGCGTTTTTATCGAACGGACGCTTCCCGTAATTCACAACAGGGCGGCAGCGGAATCGGACTGTCCATTGCGAAGCGCGTTGTTGAGGAACATGGCGGCGAAATCTGGGCGACGGGCGCAGATAAGATGGGTGTTACGATTCATTTTACCTTACGTAAGTTCCTGCCGGATGTTGAGGTTGTCGAAGACAATCAGGAGATGTCGAACGGTCCGATTGCGAAGATTGAGAAGATTGTGAAGAAGACAGGTAAGATGCTCAAAGAAGAAGCAACCAAGAGTATTGAGAACTGGAACAGCGATGGAAGAAACAGCGAAGGAAAAAAGAACAAGGAAAAAGATAAATGAGGTCGAAATGAGCAGAATTCTGATTATTGAAGATGAAATGGCAATTGCAGAGTTGGAACGTGATTATCTCGAGACAAGCGGATATGAAGTGGTTGTGGAGGGAAACGGACCCGCAGGGGTCGACAAGGCACTCACACAGGATTTTGATTTGGTTATTTTAGACTTGATGCTTCCCGGCACAGATGGATACGAAGTTTGTCGTCAAATACGCGAGAAGAAAGAAATTCCGATTATTATGGTCAGCGCCAAGAAAGAAGAACTGGATAAGATTTATGGTCTGGGAATGGGTGCGGACGATTATATGACGAAACCATTCAGCCCAAGTGAATTGGTTGCGCGTGTCAAAGCGCATCTTGCGAGGTATAATCGTTTGGTCGGTGGCAATCGTATGAAGAATGATGTTGTAGAGATTCGCGGAATTCGCATTGATAAGTCTGCACGCCGCGTTTTTATCGAGGGTGAGGAGCGTACGTTTACAACCAAAGAGTTCGATGTGTTGACTTTTTTGGCAGAACATCCGAATCATGTGTATACGAAAGAGGAATTGTTCCGTGCGATTTGGGCGATGGATTCCGTCGGAGATATTGCAACCGTGACTGTTCATATTAAGAAAATTCGAGAAAAAATCGAGAGTAACACGCAGAAACCGCAGTATATCGAGACGATTTGGGGTGTGGGATATCGATTCAAGATATAGCGAAACGGAAACGTGAAGAATGAAGACAGAGATTCAATTTGAAGATAAACATATCATTGTATGTTATAAGCCGGTTGGGATTGCGGTACAATCGGCTTCTTTTTGTGCCGAGGATATGGTCAGTGAGTTAAAAAACTACATTGCCGTGCAGACACATTGTAAGAATCCGTACTTGGGCGTGATTCATCGGTTGGACCAACCGGTATCCGGTGTGATTGTTTTTGCGAAGACGCAGGAGGCCGCACGCGGACTGTCAAAACAAATAGCCGGGCAAAAAATGAAAAAAACCTATCGCGCCAAGGTTTTCGGACACCTGCAGGAGGAAACCGGGGAACTTCGACACATGTTGTATCAGGATTCCAAAAACAATACGTCTGTTGTAGTCAATAATGGAGAAAAGCCTCCCAATGGTGCCAAGATGCAAGAAGCAAGGTTGACGTATCGTGTATTGTCACAACAAGACGACGATTATAGCGAGGTCGAGATACATTTGTTAACCGGAAGACATCACCAAATTCGCGTGCAGTTTGCGACAGTCGGATGTCCGCTTCTGGGAGATTTGAAGTATGGAACAGAGGAGTCAAAGCGCAAATCTGCGAAATTATCAGTCACATCTGTCGCACTTTGCGCCTATCGATTGTCCTTTGAGCATCCGATAACGAAGAAAAAGATGACGTTTGAGGCACCGCATATTTACGGATAAAACATTTGTAAAATCCCCATACTAAGATGTGAGTCTTGCGACGGAGGTTGTTGTATGGGTTTTTTGCAAAAATTATGGAACTATAACGTTATTCGGCTGATTGTGATTACGCTTGTGGTTGTTCTGCTGATTCGGTTCGTATTGCCATATTTGGGACCGTTTGTCATTGCGCTTTTGATTGTGATGCCTTTGCATCCGATTTTTGCGAAAATACAGGAGAAACTTCATATTCCCAAGGGATTTACCGCGGGATTTTTTTTATTGATTCTTTTTGTCATTGCGGCTTTGGCTTTGTGGTTCTTTGCCGGGAAGTGCATTGATTTTATGGGATTTTGTTCAAAAAATGCAGATCATATGTGCAAAGGTGTGAATGATATGATTTCATACTGTTGCAGGCTCTTTGCCGGAAGCACCGGAATGAGCGGGGTGCGCGTGGAGACTGTGGTCATTGATACCGCGGGGCATTTGATTGGGGCGGCGCGCGAGCGGATTTTCCCCAAAATCATGGATGTATCAACGACATATATCAATTTTGTCATAGGTGGAATGGCTTATCTGACATTTACGGTCATTGCCGTGATATTGCTTGCAAAAGATTACGGTGAGATACGCGAAAGAATTCAGCAAAATGCGATGTATCTGCGTGCGAGAGAAATCGCGGGGAAGATACTAAAGTTGCTAAAAATCTATTTGCGGGCGCAGGGAATCATTATTTTATGCGTGTCGTTACTATCTGTAACCGGATTGTTTGCCTGTGGAGTGGAAGGGGCTCTGGGCTTTGGGCTGCTGGCAGGTTTTCTGGATGTGTTGCCATTGATTGGAACAGGCGTGGTATTTGTGCCGATTGCAATCGGGCAACTTTTTAGCGGACATGTCATTCGTGCACTCGGATGTGTGGCGGTGTATGTGGTATGCGCACTGGTACGTCAGACATTGGAGCCGAAATTAATCGGAGAGAAAATCAATATCTATCCGGTATTCCTGCTGTTGTCAGTGTTTTTCGGGATTCAAATCTTTGGTGTCCTCGGAATATTCTGCGGACCGTTGTCGTTATTTTTAGTTAAAGAGTTATATGCGGAATTGCGGCGGACAAAATAAAGAATTCGCTTGTATACACGGAAGGTATTTGCTAAGATAGACGGGTATGCAAACGGAGGATAAATATGCTGTGGATATGGCTGGTGCTTCTGTACGGAGTTCTGAAGGGGGCACGGGAAATTGTTAAAAAG
>CAYMCV010000025.1:0-13828 GCA_964389005.1 uncultured Lachnospiraceae bacterium
TAGGTCCGTCTGCACCACCGATGATGGAGATTGCTGCCGCTGCTTTGTCATTGAACTCAACCAAACCGGTCTCGTTGAATAACAATGCACCGAAGTATGCGGTAAAAATACCGAACTGTGCTGCAGCACCAAGCCAAAAGCTCTTGGGATTGGCAATCAGGGGACCAAAGTCCGTCATCGCACCGACACCCAGGAAAATCAGCGACGGTAAAATCGCCCATTCATCCAATAAATAAAAGTAGTAAAGTAATCCGCCTGCTTCTCCGTTCGCACCAATCGGGCTCATAATATCCGGATAGATATTTACAAGCAACATACCGAAGGCAATCGGAACCAACAGCAACGGTTCGTATTCTTTTTTGATTGCAAGAAACAAGAATAGACATGCAACCGCAATCATAACGTAATTTCCCCACGTCAGATTCAAGAACGCCGTTTGATTAAGCAGATTACTCAATGTATTAAATACATAATCCATCTTAAAAAACCTCCTGTCAGATTTCCTGATTCATTCTGCTTAACTCAACGTTGCGAGTACTGCCCCTGCTTCAATTGCATCGCCGACGGTTACGTCAATGCTTGCAACGGTTCCGTCCTGCGGAGCAACAACGGGAATTTCCATTTTCATTGCTTCAATAATGACTACAGCATCGCCTTTTTTCACTGATTGTCCTACGCTTGCTTCAATTTTGAAAACTTTACCTGCTGCGCCTGCCTCAACTTTGACAGAACCGCTTCCTGCAGTTTTTGCTGCCGGAGCCTTTGCGGATGCCGTTGTTGCGGGAGCTGCTTTCTTTGCAACCGGTGCCGCAGCAACCGGTGCGCCTGTGGTTGCGCCTTCTTCTACCACTACATCATATACATTGCCATTCACAGTAATTGTATAATTCTTCATTTCTTATTATCCTTTCCTGCACTAATAAAGTGCATATCAACTGATTCTAACTTATAATCTCTGCCAATTTCTTGATTTCTTAATACTTCTTACAACAAATCCGTCTGTTGAGGTTCCTTCGTAAGCAGCAATTGCCGCCGCAATGACTGCAACCAGTTCACAATCATCAGCAAGTTCTTCCTCTTCTTTGCTGATAATCTGTTGAATGGTATTGTCCATGGAACCGTCTTTTGATTCCTTTTTGCTCTTTGCCTTCGCCTGAATCTTCGGAATGTAAGCAAATAAGGAAATAATCAGACTGATCAAAATCAGCACACAAAATACAACGCCCATACCCATAAGCGTATTCATTGCCGCTCTGGACATATTCTCACCCGTCGTATAAATCGGGTTGAATTTGACACCGACAATCTGTCCTTCTTCACTATACGTTACAATCATTTCGGTATCACGCGTACTGCAATCGTAAATACATGTTGTTTGTAACAATCCGTCTGCGTTATATTTCGCCGTTACCTCTGATACACTGAGCGCACTTCCAATTTCCGACTCTGCACCGACATATGACTTAACACCCGCAATATATGCATCATAGGAGATGTTGAAGTTCAGTGTCTGCATCCAATTGCCTGCATAAATTGCAAAGTTCTCTTCTGACAAACTCATCTGAAATTCTCTGTCATCCGCAGTATATGTGCCGTAAGAGCCATCTTCATTCGGGCGAACCGCGATAATGTTTCTCAATGTCTCTGCGTCATTTTTCATCGACTCCGTCACACTGACTTCTTTTCCGCAAGCTGCCAGAAAGCATACCGCCATAAGTGCGCAAAGAATAAATGATATCTTTTTTTTCATAGTTGCGTCACCTTTCTGCTATACTGTTCCGTGTTTTTTTACCGGACGTTCTTCCACTTTGGAGTAGAGCATTTCAAATGCGCCGATTACATACTTTCTCGTGTCGGCAGCTGTAATTACATGATCTACATAACCTCTTCTTGCGGCGCTCATCACATTGTTCTGTAATGCTTCGTATTCTTTCGCTTTCTCGGCAATGACATCTGCGCCCTCAGATTCGTACATAATCTTTGCTGCAATATTCGCATCCATTGTTCCGATGGAAGCGTTGTCCCATGCATAAGTAATGTCAGCGCCGATTGCTTTGGAGTTCATCGCAACATATGCGCTTCCGTATGCTTTTCCGATAATTACGTTAACTTTGGGAACCGTTGCATTCGCAAAAGCATAAATCAACTTGGAGGCCGCTTTCGCCATTCCTTTCTCCGCACATTTCGTTGCTGCATAGCCCTTTACATTCGTAAGGGTTAATACAGGAATCGAAAAAGCATCGCAGAAAGAGATAAAATCTGCTGCTTTGTTACAGCCCTTTACAGATAAAACTTCTCCAAACTTCTCTGCAACCTTACCGTCTTCTCCGTAAACTTCGCTGCGATTCGCAACCGCACCAATCGTCATTCCGTCCAACTTGATAAAACCGGTTACCATATCTTTGGCATAGTTTTCTTTGACTTCCATAAATAAAGCGTCATCCGCCAAATTGGAAAGTACAATTGCAGTATCGCCGACACAATTCTCAATGCCTGCGCATACGCGATTCAAATCATCTTCGCATACAGTCTCTTCCGCCTCGTCCTCATTGTTTGCGGGAAGGAAAGAAACCAATTGACGAATCTGTGCAAGTAATTCACCCTCTTCACCGATGAAATCAACAATTCCGCTGTCCTCACTCTGGAATTGTGCAGAAGATGTGTCACACTTATTCACTGAATTTCCATCCAATGTGTTGGGTGCGTTTACGAATAACTTTGCATTCTTACCTTCCATAAAGGTAAAGTCCGTCAATGTGGGAATCAACGCAAGGCCGCCTCCACAGGTCCCGAAGATTGCTGTGATCTGCGGGATTACGCCGGATGCAAGTGTCTGCTTCATATAAATCTCACCGAATCCGTTCAATGCATCTGTTGCTTCCTGTAATCTCAATCCCGCTGAATCAAGAAGTCCGATGACCGGAGCTCCCATCTTCATTGCAAGATCGTACAGATTTGCAATCTTCTTCGCATGCATTTCGCCTACGGTACCATTCATAACGGAAGCATCCTGGCTGTAAACATACACAAGATTATCGTTGATTACACCGTATCCGGTAATGACACCGTCTGACGGAGTATCAACCTGTTTCAAATTAAAATCGGTAGCTCTTGCACTTACAAGCGCTCCTATTTCAACGAAACTGCTTTCGTCGAGCAAAGATTGAATTCTTTGTCTCGCTACACTTGTTGAACTAGTACTCATTTTACTGACCTCCATTTATAAGATTAAATAATAATACCGACATTTGCGACTTAGAAACCTAGTCGCGTACTTTGATAGTATAGCATAACTGTGTCAATAAACCTAGCAAAATTTTCAAAATTAAAGAATTTTTTCAACTATCTATTCGGGTTACAATAAAAATAGCAATGAATCTTCATTTTAGCTATCACAGCCAAAAAATCCCGCATACTTTTTGCAGCACAAACATGAAATTCCATTCTCCGACTTCATTTATCGTACATATCGGTACCCTGCTCCATTCCTCCCCATTAATATAGTAGATTTCATAACCGATACATGTCTCTTTGGCAACCGGAGCCTGCAGAAATTGCTTCATTTCCGTATCAATCAGAACTTCATCCGTATCGGCAAGCAGCAAACGGGCAGAAACTTCCGGTTTATGGATTGATACAGCCGTTTCCTGTCCATTTACAACCGTAATTGTTCCGCTGTATGCTGGTGACGTAATATCCCGATACCGGAAATGGTCCATTCCGTAATTCATCAGCATTCGCGTATCACTCCATTTCCAAGACTTGTTCGGCGGCCAACCGCAGCCCAGCACAACCGAGACAAATGTACGCTCATCTCTTGATGCCGCACCGACAAAACAATATCCCGCCTTGGTCGTGAATCCGGTTTTGATTCCGATGGCACCGTCATAAGACGTTAAAAATGCATCTTTGTTATAAACACGATGCGAACGCGTCTGTGTAACGTCTGAAAATCCATATTCTCCGGTCTGTATGATATCCAAAAAAATCTCATTTTGGATGGCATAAGACGCGATGATTGCCATGTCCTTTGCCGTGGATTCATGTGCACGCCCATCCCGTGTGGCATCCAGGCCGTTTGGTGTCACGAAATAGGTATGCGTGCAACCGAGTTCCTGCGCTTTTTGATTCATCAGGTCCGCAAATGCTTCCACGCTGCCGCCCAAATGCTCGGCAATTGCGACAGCCGTGTCATTGTGTGATTCCAACATCAGTGAATACAGCAAATCTCGCAGATAGTATTGTTCGTTAACTTTTAGATATAACTTGACCTTGGGTTGCTTGGCCGCCTCCTTCGATACGGTCACCACTTCATCCATTCGTCCGGACTCCACCGCCAGAATACATGTCATGATTTTCGTTGTGCTTGCCACCGCCATAACGGCTTCCGCATTTTCTGCATATAAAATACGCCCGGAATCTGCATCCATCAGAATTGCAGAACGGGCGTATAATTTGAGGTCTGTCTCATTGTCGGCAAATACATTGCTGCCGTTAATCAAAAAAACGATTATCACAACAAGCGGCATTAAGCGAAGTTTTCTCATGGTTATTTCCGTTTCGTGACATTTATCACATTAAATATACGCTTCGAACGGAAAAATATGACTCTACAAATCCAGTTTCAACTGTGCCTCCGCTTCCGCCTGTGCGCGGAAATCTTCCACAAGATCGTTGCTGAATTCCGGCAAATCCTCCAAGGATTTCACGCCGAAGCAACGTAAAAATTGCTCGGTCGTTCCGAACAGCATCGGCCGCCCCGGGGCGTCCAAACGTCCCACTTCACATACAAGCCCGAGTTCCACCAATCTGCTGACCACATGGTCCGAATTCACGCCTCGTACCTTCTCTACATCCAATCGTGTCACCGGCTGCTTGTAAGCAACAATCGAAAGCGTTTCCAGAAGCGCATCCGTCATGACATTTCTTCTCGGCGTAGCCGCAACTTTTACCAGATAATCATAGGTATCGTTCTTGGTGCAAAGCTGTACTGCATTCTCCAGTTCGACAAGCATAATTCCTCTGTCTTCGCACGCATAACTTTTCTTCATTTTTTCTAAAAGTTCCGCAACTTCAACTTCTTCGATTTCCAACGCATCCGCAAGCACCTTGGTCTCAACCGACTCGCCCACGGCAAACAGGATTGCTTCTATAATGGCAATGGCTCTTTTTTCTTCCACGTTTCTTCCCCTTTCAGGTCTCCTATCGTAATCTCATAAAACTGCATAACGTAAAATATTTCCGGCAAACTACTTCGTATCTTCCTCCGCAACGGCAGTCATATCCTCGAGCGGATAAAACTCGATTCCGGTATAGGTAATCAAAATATCTTCTTCATCGTCGCTCTGCTTTGCAACAATCGCGCCAACTTTGATGGACTCAAGCACAACCAAAAAAGTCACGATGATTTCCATCTTGGTGCGTTGCTTTGAAAGCAAATCGGCAAAGCTGCACTTCGGATGATTCTTAATATATGTAACAATATAGTCTCTCTTCTGTTCCAGATTGACTTCTTCTTTTTCGATTTTACCGAATTTGCTTCGTATCGGGTCAATTTTATCAACCTGTCGTTTCAACACTGCTTGAAAGATGTCGTTCAACTTACGTAAATCGGTATCGCCCATTAATTCATCGTAATCAACCGGTGTTTTATACTCCAAAACTTCCTTCGGCAATGTCGGCGGCTTGTACACCTGCTTCTCGGAAGCACTCTGTCGCTCACGCAATTCGGCGGACATGTATTTGTATAATTTATACTCCAATAACTTCTGCACCAACTCGGCTCTCGGATCTTCTTCCTCGCCTTCTTCGCTCTCTTCGACCGGTAAAAGCATCTTGCACTTGATATCTAAAAGTGTGGCAGCCATGACCAAAAATTCACTCATGATATTCATGTCTTCCGTCTGCATGGCACGAATGTATTCCAGATACTGTTCCGTAATTTGCACAATCGGAATATCGTAGATGTCTATTTTATTTTTATCAATCAGATGTAAAAGTAAATCCAACGGACCCTCAAACACCTGAAGTTTCACAGGAATTGCCATTGTACACTCTCTTTCTGTATAGTAGTTCTTATGATTTTGATTCCGACTGCGGGGATAAACGTACCACCACAATTTCGCCCGGATTCCATATGCGAAGCGGCAACGTATGCGTCCCGAGTCCGCAACTTACAAGCGCCCGCTTCCCTTTGACTTCATATAGGCCGTCGCTATATTTCGGAAAGAATTTCACGGCAGGCGAAGCGGCGCCGCCCAAAATGGGTAAGCGAATCAGTCCGCCGTGTATATGTCCCGACAACGTCAAATCAGCTCCCCAGTCGGCATATTCCGGACAATATTCCGGATTGTGCGCAAGCAGAATCTGATATGCGCTCTCATTCGGTTCGCCAATGATACTTGTAAGATAGTCTTCTTTCATCGGATATGTGGTAAAACGCTTGTAGTATTCTCTTGCAATCTCAACGCCACAAATGTCAATATTCGTATCTTTGAGATAGATATGTTCATTCCGCAATACTTTGATTCCCGCTTGTTGCAGGCCGGTAAAATACTTTTCATACATATCGCCGTAGGTGTTCAAATACAGTCCGGCGCGGTATTCGTGATTCCCGATGCCATAATAAACAGGATATTGCCGTCCCAACGCTTCCATCAAATGAAGGGCCGGCGTAAAATCAGCCCCGGGTGCCGCTGTCATAATATCGCCGACACACAAAACGGCATCCGGTGCAATTTCTTCTATGGCTGCAATTAATTTACAGTTGTCTTTTCCGTAAGTTTTGTTATGCAAATCACCCAGCACAACGAAACAAATATCCGATGTTACTTTACTGTCCGCGAATGCAAACTGCGTCACCGTGAATCTGTTCAAATCAATGATATCAATCACGATGAGGGCAATCAAACATATGCCGACACAAGCAAGTACAATATACAGCATGCCAAATAACTCCATTCTTTTACGCCACTTTTTACATTATAGCATAACCTTACGGATTTACAAAAGATATTTTCCGAAAGCCTTTTTGAAGCAGTCGAAGTAAGTCGCTTTTAAAACCGTCCGTTCCGCCAGAATATTGACTCTGCCGAGTTCCTGTTGCTCATAGCGATACACGGCTTCTCCCAGAATGTCTCCTTCGTAAACGGGTGCCTCCAACTGTTCATAAAAAATAATGTCCCTCGTAATCATATCGAAATTGATGTTCTCCGTATCCAAATAGCAGAATTCCTTTTCGTATCGCGCCGTCACATCGTCATCTACCCCGAATCTGACCGGTTGTTTGGCAAGCGGTTCGGGATGCGAATCACGATATAATCGACTGACCGAAAAACCGTAATTAAGCAATGTAACGGAATCGCCAAATCTGGTCTTCGGGTCCGGTGCCGCAAGCACAACAGAAATCATACAAATTCCGTCCTTTTCCGCGGTTGCGGAAAGACAGAACTTCGCAATAGATGTGGAACCCGTTTTGAGTCCCGTTGCATAAGGATACTGCCTGATTAGTTTGTTCGTATTTGCAAGCGTAAACGGCGAACTCCCCTGTGCCGTTACATGTGTAATATCTTCCATCCATATTGTGGTATAGTTAAAAATTGCCGGGTAATGCAACGTCAGTGCTCTCGAAAGTATGGCAATGTCTCTGGCACTCATGTAATGATTGGTATCTTCCGTCAAACCGCAGCAATCCACAAAATTGGTATCGTTCATTCCAAGTTCTGCGGCTTTCTGATTCATTTTCTCCACAAAAGAAGCCTCACTGCCGGCGATATACTCTGCCATCACGACACTGGCATCGTTGCCGCTTGCAATGGTGATGCATTTAATCAGTGTCTCAACCGTTTGGATCTCGCCCTCTTCCAAGAAAACCTGCGAACCTCCCATGGACTTGGCATAAGCGCTGGTGACAACTTCATCCTCCAATGAAATACGCCCCTGCTCCAAACTTTCAAAAATCAGATAGAGCGTCATGATTTTCGTAACACTTGCCGGACTTCGTCGCTCATCTGCGTTTTTTTCATAGATTATCTTTCCTGTACTTTGCTCCATCAGTATGGCTGACGGGGAAGCAATCTCCGGCTCCGCCGCCCATACCTGACCTTTTCCCAACAGTATCGTTACCGCAAACAAGGCCGCAAGTATACGTCGTTTTAGGAAAAACTTCATGTAATCCACCATTTGCAATCAATTGTCTTTGTATACACTATATTCATAAAACAGAGTCTCTATTATACTTAGTTGATCCATCAAACACCGAGAGGTTATCTCCCCGGAGTATTCCGTGTATCAGTTAGTGGCAAAAAACTTTTTAAGCCTAACATCGATAAATCAAGAAAGCATTTCTGTTCACTAAAAAACTCTCACCTTACGATGAGAGTTTCTGATAAATTAATTATATTTGCGCTTTCTTGCAGCTTCAGACTTCTTCTTACGTCTAACGCTAGGTTTCTCGTAGTGCTCACGCTTACGGATTTCCTGCTGGATACCGGCTTTGGCACAACTTCTCTTAAAACGACGCAATGCGCTGTCTAAAGATTCATTTTCTTTTACTTCAACTCTTGACATTCTACTCACCCTCCCTCCAGTCGTGTATTGTGCATTTGACTGTTCGGGTATTCTAAACTGCACGCTAGTAATTATACTCAATAATTCTAGATTCGTCAACCAATTTTTTGCAATTTAACGCTCATTACCGCTTATTTTTGATAAAAACCATTGCATTCTTGTCTTGTTACGACAGTTGTCCTTTTAAAACATTGACACATTCGCACAGTGCTTCGTCAATGCCTGCCGGATTCTTTCCGCCGGCTTGTGCCATATTGGGACGTCCGCCGCCGCCACCGCCTACAAGTGTAGCAATTCCCTTGATTAAGTTTCCGGCATGTGCACCACGTGCCATTGCACCCTCGGTTGCCATCGCAATCATGTTGACTTTCCCGTCTTGATCTGAAATCAGAACCACAACGCCTTCGCCGAGTTTTGCTTTTAACTGGTCCCCTAAATCACGAAGGCCATTCATGTCAACATCGCTCAACTTCGATGCAATCAACTTCGTACCGCTTACATCAATAACCGAATCCATAACATCGCCGAGTGCATCTTTTGCGGCTTTGCTCTTTAAGGATTCATTCTCGCTGATGCAGGTTTTGTATTCTTTGAGCAAATGCTCAATCTTTTCTTCCAGTGTATCCGGCGTTGCTTTCAACAATGCCGCCGCTTTCTTCAAATGCTCTTCCATTGTTGCGTAATATGCCATAACACCGTTATCTGTAATCGCTTCGATTCTGCGAACATTCGCTGCAACTCCACTCTCGGAAAGAATCTTGAAGCAACGAATTTGTGCCGTATTTGCAACATGCGTACCACCGCAAAGTTCTGTAGAGAACTCACCCATGCGAACCACGCGAACTTCATCGCCGTATTTCTCACCGAATAATGCCATGGCACCGGTTTTCTTCGCTTCATCAATACTCATAATATCCGTTACAACCGGAAGTGATGCAGCAATTTCTTCATTGACAATTGACTCAACCTGCAGCAATTCTTCTCTCGTCATCGCCGAAAAATGGCTAAAATCGAAACGCAAACGTTCTCCGTTTACGAAGGAACCTGCCTGTTCCACATGGGTACCAAGTACGGTTCGCAGCGCTTTTTGCAAAAGATGTGTAGCACTGTGATTCTTACAGGTATCCAAACGATTTCTGTTGTCAACGGCCAATATGACACTGTCGGAAACTTTTAGCATACCTCTGCTCACTCTTCCGATATGTCCGACTTTGCCGCCAAGCAAATGAACTGTATCCAATACTTCAAATTCACCATCTTCGCCCAGAATTGTTCCGATATCCGCATTCTGTCCGCCTTTGGTTGCATAAAACGGCGTCTCTTCCACAATAACGGTTCCGACTTCTCCGTCGGTTAACGCCTCTACAAGTTCGGTTTCTGTTGTCAAAACCGTAATCTTGGAGGTATGTTTCAGTCTGTCATACCCGACAAATTCCGTTGTGATTGCCGGATCGATGGATTCATAAACCGTTGCATCCGCGCCCATATAGTTGGTTGTCTTACGTGCCCTTTTGGCAGTATCCTTCTGCTCCTGCATTGCCGCACGGAAGCCTTCCTCGTCAACACTGCATCCTTTTTCTTCCAGAATCTCGATGGTTAAGTCAAGAGGAAATCCGTAGGTGTCATATAACTTGAATGCATCTGCGCCGGACATTTGCTTCTTACCTTCCGCGTGCATTTTATCAAGAAGTTCCGACAGAATCGAAAGCCCCTGATCGATGGTTTTGTTAAATTTATTTTCTTCTTCCGTCAATATACGGAAGATAAAATCTTTCTTTTCTTCGAGTTCCGGATAACCGCCCTTGCTGCCCTCTATCACAGTCTCACTTAAGTTTGCCAAGAACGTTCCCTGAACGCCGAGCAATCTGCCGTGTCTTGCCGCACGTCTGATAATGCGTCGCAATACATATCCGCGCTTCTCATTGCTTGGCATGATACCGTCAGATATCATAAATGTTGCCGAACGAATATGATCCGTAATCAAACGAATCGAAACATCCTGTTTCGCATCCTGTTGATAGGTTATGCCTGCAATCGCACACACACGGTTGCGTAATTCTTGAATCGTATCGACATCAAATAAGGAATCCACATCTTGTACTACAACCGCAAGTCTTTCCAGTCCCATTCCGGTATCGATATTCTTCTGTTCCAACTCGGAATAGTTGCCTTTTCCGTCATTGTCAAACTGTGTAAATACGTTGTTCCAAACTTCCATATAACGATCGCACTCACACCCGACTGTACAGTCCGGCTTCCCGCAGCCATATTTCGCGCCACGGTCATAGTAGATTTCCGAGCAAGGTCCACAGGGTCCTGAGCCATGCTCCCAGAAGTTGTCTTCTTTTCCAAACCTAAAAATTCTCTCCGCAGGAATACCGATTTTTTGATTCCAGATGGCAAACGCTTCATCATCATCCTGATAAACTGAAGGGTACAACCGATTTGCGTCCAGTCCTACAACTTCGGTCAGAAACTCCCAACTCCAACTAATCGCTTCTTCTTTGAAATAATCACCAAAAGAAAAATTACCGAGCATCTCAAAAAAAGTGCCGTGTCGTGCTGTTTTACCGACATTCTCGATATCACCGGTTCTGATACACTTCTGACATGTAGTCACACGTTTACGCGGCGGAATTTCCTGACCGGTAAAATACGGTTTCAAGGGTGCCATACCCGAATTAATCAATAAAAGACTGTTATCATTATGAGGAACAAGGGAAAAACTCTTCATTTTTAGATGACCTTTGCTCTCAAAAAAGTCCAAAAACATCGTTCTCAGTTCGTTTACACCATATGCTTTCACGGTATTTCCTCCAAAATTTACATTAATTTTTAATGAACTGTATAATTATAGATGGATTCTAATTCTATGTCAATCTGTAAATAACTGCACCCAGTAGATACCATAACCGCCCTGCGAATAGTAAATTCCGATTCCTACATGTGCGTACGATGCGGAAAGAATATTGGCGCGATGTCCATCGGAATTCATCCATGCATTCATAACTTCTTCCGGCGTTTGTTGACCTGCTGCAATATTTTCTCCTGCCGCCATATATGCAATTTGGCTATCCGTCAAAACCGTGAAACAAGAAGTCCCATTCGGTCTGTCATGAGAAAAACTCTGCTCCAATTCTGCGGCTCTAACCTGTGCAGCGGCAGATAATGCCGCGGTTTGTTCCATTGCCGGCAGTCCGGCTTCCGATCTCTTTTGGTTAATCAGATTCACCACTTGCGTCTGGAAATCCGCAGTATTAACAGGTGTGGTCGGTTCCGTTGTTCCTGTTGCCGGTGTCTGCGGCTGTTGTGAAGTCGGTGTCTCCGGATTCTCGGAAGCAACCGGCTGCTCCGTTATGCTTTCATCATTCTCTGCATTTTCTGCTGCAACCATTGCGAGATAATCAGCTTCTTCAATTAAGTAAGAAGCTGAGATAAATACTTCTTCCCCGTTATAACGAACGCGATACCACCCGTTATCGGACAAGCCGGTGACATCAATGCATTCTCCCTTTGCCAGCGCTCCGACTTTCTCACAGGAAGACGATGGCTCTTTACGAATATTGACTGTCTTTTTGGCATACAGTTTGGCCTGCATGTTCTTTATTTCAACACTGATGGGTGTGTTTTCTTCTTCATTGGATTCCGACGGTGTCTCACTTAATGTGTCGGATTCTTTCGGAACATTCGATTCATCGGATTCTGAATTTTGTTCCGATTCGCTTGTTGTTCCCGGTTCTTTTGTTGCATTTGGTTCTTCTGTTTCTTTCTGCGAAGATATTTCTTGTTCTGATTGTTCCGAAGTCTGCACTTTGTCAGATGCGACATCACTGCCCGCAGGCTGCTGTTCTCCTGAAACATTTTGTGTCTTTTCAGACGATGTCGTTTCCTCACCACATGCTGTCAGCATAGCCACTGCCATAACCAATATGATTGCTTTCACGAATCGTTTATTCATTCATACCCTCCATATAAAAATAGAAAACCTATTCGATAAGGCACCCGGAAATCGAGTGCCTTATCTTACAGTGTCATCGGCAAACCTGTTCGGCTGTCAATGTTTCAACTACAGTTTATGAATCTGTCTTTTTACATATGTCGTATGCAATAACTCATGTGACTTATGTCCGCACGGCTCACCCAAGTATGAAGCATAGAGTTCCTTCACTGCCTCATTCTCATGAGATTTACGAACCGGCATGGATGCATCATAATCATACAATGCTTTTGCACGAAGTGCACGAATATCGGTAAAGTTCCGAATTCTTGCCGGTACCTGCGGTTGTCCGCCACCGTTTACGCAACCGCCCGGGCATGCCATGATTTCCACAAAGGCATAATCCGCTTCGCCTGCTCTGATTTTATCCATAATAACTTTTGCATTGGAAAGACCGGATGCAACCGCAACCTTCACTTCCATGCCTGCAACTGTGTAGGTTGCTTCTTTGATTCCTTGAACACCACGTACATCCACGAATTCAATCGGGCTGTCATTGGTCTCGCCTGTCAATTTCCAAACTGCGGTACGAAGTGCCGCTTCCATAACACCGCCGGTTGCGCCAAAGATAACTGCCGCACCCGTACTTCTTCCGAGAGGATCGTCAAACTTCTCATCCGGAAGTTCTGCAAAGTTCAAGCCACAACGTTCAATCATACGTCCCAGTTCTCTGGTTGTCATGGTGTAATCCAAATCCGCAACACCTGCTCCGTTCTGATCTTCACGTCCGATTTCGAACTTCTTCGCGGTACAAGGCATGATGCTGACAGATACGATATCTTCTTTGTTCCATCCCATTTTTTCAGCATAGTAGGTCTTCAAAATAGCACCAAACATCTGCTGCGGTGATTTACAGGATGATAAATGCTCCAACTGATCCGGATAGTAATGCTCGCAATACTTAATCCAGCCCGGTGAACAGGATGTAATCATCGGAAGCACGCCGCCATTCTGAATTCTTTGCAACAACTCGGTTGCTTCTTCCATAATGGTAACATCAGCAGCAAAATCAGTATCAAATACTCTTTCGAATCCAATTCTTCTGAGTGCCGCAACCATCTTGCCTTCTACGCCGGTACCGATGGGATATCCGAACACTTCGCCCAATCCCGCACGAACTGCCGGTGCAGTCTGAACAACCACATGCTTCGTAGGATCTGCAATGGCCTCAAGAATATCGTCCATATTGCTCTTTTCGTAAATTGCACCTGTCGGGCAAACTGCGATACACTGTCCACAGGATACACAACTGGTTTCACCAAG
>CAYMCV010000025.1:13838-26026 GCA_964389005.1 uncultured Lachnospiraceae bacterium
TGTTATTTGCTCCGATAACACCGATTCCCTGTGTTTTCTCACATGCTGCTACGCAACGACGACAGTTGATACACTTGTTGTTGTCACGAACCATGTGTGCCGCAGAATCATCAATTTCAAATGAATTACCGATTCCTTCATACTTCAATTCATCATCAATACCGAAATCTTTGCAAAGTTTCTGTAATTCACACTTTCCGCTTCTGACGCATGACAAACACTTTCTGTCATGGTCTGATAAAAGTAACTGTAATGTCTTTTTTCTGGAATCCAGTACTTTGGGAGAATTCGTATATACTTTCATTCCTTCCGATACCGGATATACGCAAGATGCAACCAGTCTTGCACCTCTTCCTTCATCTGCTTCCACCATACAGATACGGCAGGCACCAATCTCATTAATCTCTTTTAAGTAGCAAAGAGTCGGAATATCGATTCCCACAGTTTTGGCAGCCGCAAGAATGGTAGTGCCTTTGGGTGCTTCCACAGCAATACCATTTATAAATAAATTAACGGTCTCCATTATTCTACCTCCTAAAATTTGTGATTCTCACCTTTTATCTTCGGTGAGCCGTTATGCTGCAACTTTTCCGCCATTAACCCTTGGAAATTGCACCGAATTTACATTTTTCAATACAAGCGCCGCACTTCAGGCACTTGGAAGTATCAATACTGTGAGCTTCTTTCAGCGCACCCGTGATTGCTCCTGCGGGACAAACTCTTGCACACATCGTACATCCTTTACACTTCTCAGGGTCGATGGAATAAGAAAGAAGGCTCTTGCATACACCTGCGGGACACTTTTTATCTACCACATGTGCGATATATTCATCTCTGAAGTAACGCAGTGTGGAAAGAACCGGATTCGGAGCCGTCTGACCCAAACCGCAAAGTGAGTTGGCTTTGATGTAATAGCAAAGTTCTTCCATCTTGTCAAGGTCTTCCAATGTTCCCTGACCTTTGGTGATTTTATCAAGCATCTCATACAATCTCTTGGTACCGATACGGCACGGTGTACACTTACCGCATGATTCGTCAACCGTGAATTCAAGGAAGAATTTAGCGATATCAACCATACAGTTGTCTTCATCCATAACAATCATACCACCGGAACCCATCATGGAACCGATGGAAATCAAGTTGTCATAATCGATGGGAATATCAAAATGCTCTGCAGGAATACATCCGCCGGACGGACCGCCTGTTTGCGCTGCTTTGAACTTCTTTCCTTTTGGAATACCACCGCCGATGTCTTCAATAACTTCTCTCAAAGTGGTGCCCATCGGAACTTCCACAAGACCGGTGTTGTTAATCTTGCCACCCAAAGCAAATACCTTGGTTCCTTTGGACTTCTCGGTTCCCATGGAAGAAAACCACTCTGCACCGTTCAAAATAATTCTCGGTACATTTGCATAAGTCTCAACATTGTTCAATACGGTCGGCTTCTGGAACAAGCCCTTAACTGCCGGGAAAGGAGGACGCGGACGCGGTTCGCCACGATTTCCTTCAATGGAAGTCATCAACGCGGTTTCCTCACCGCATACGAAAGCACCTGCGCCGAGACGCAAGTCAATATCAAATGAGAAATCGGTTCCGAAAATGTTCTTTCCGAGTAATCCGTACTCTCTGGCCTGGCCGATGGCAATTTTTAATCTCTCAATTGCGATCGGGTACTCTGCACGTACATAAATATAACCCTGGTTCGCTCCGATTGCATAACCGGCAATCGCCATTGCTTCCAGAATAACATGCGGATCACCTTCCAAAACGGAACGATCCATGAATGCACCCGGGTCACCCTCATCCGCATTACAGCATACATACTTCTGATCTGCATCCGGAACGAGAGTTCTTGCCAATTTCCACTTCTGTCCTGTCGGGAAACCTGCGCCGCCGCGACCGCGTAAACCGGAAGCCAAAATTGTGTCGATAACACCTTCCGGTGTCATTTCCGTCAATACTTTGCCCAATGCCTGATATCCATCGGTTGCAATATACTCGTCAATATCCTCGGGATTGATTACACCGCAGTTTCTCAGTGCAATTCTCTTTTGTTTCTTATAGAATCCGGTCTCAACCAAAGGCTTGATACCTTCCTCTGTAACTGTTTCCTGATATAAAAGGCGGCTTACGACTCTACCTTTTAACAGATGTTCTGAAACAATTTCCGGAACATCTTCTGATTTCACCATGGAATAGAAAGATCCTTCCGGATAGATTAATACGATAGGGCCAAGTGCACACAAACCGTGGCATCCGGTGCGAACGACCGCTACCTCATCCTTCAGACCCTGTTTTTCGATTTCTGCTTCGAAAGTATCAATAATCTGTTGACTTCCTGAGGAAGTACAACCGGTTCCACCACAAACCAATACGTGTGAACGATACATGAATTTGTCCTCCTCAATTATTTAATCTCATTACCAATGGTATACTCGGTAATGACCTGACCGCGAATCAAGTGCTTCTCAACTACTTCAAGTGCTTTCTCCGGAGTCATTTTTACATAGGTAACTTTTTCTTTGCCGGGTTGCATAACCTCAACGATCGGCTCAAACTGGCATAATCCGATGCATCCGGTCTGTGTAACGGCAACATCTTCCAACTTCTTCTGCATAACCGCATCAGATAAAGCCACAAGTACCGGTCTGGCTCCGCTCGCGATACCGCAGGTCGCCATTCCGACAACAACTCTGGTTCCTGCTTCGCTCTCTGCACGAAGACCGACCTGACCTTGCATCTTGTCTCTGATTGCTTTTAATTCTTCAAGAGATTTCATGTGCTCTCCTCCTAATTTAATGTTAAATTTCTTTTCCGCCGTCGACGGAGTTTTTGTGTTCCTGTAAGTATTCTTTTATGTATCCGGATACCTCCGGCGTCTGAAACGGAATCCCGCCCAACACCTCTCTGAATTCTCGGGTGTCCAGTACGAACTCCTTATCATTAAAACAATAACGATAGATAAAATCCATCTCCGGATGATAAACAACCAGGGTATGTATCGTTGTCGTGATATCGCCCAACGGCATTCTGTCGATACTCGACAGTACGAAAACCGCTTCTAAGCGGGTGCCCTTCCCCAACTCTGATTGAATTTGAAAAGAACCTCCTGTCAATTCTGCAGCCTGCTTAAAAAAAGGAACCCCTAAACCGACTTTTCGCGTGGTTCTTGTCGTATAGAAAGGGTCTTCCACGCTTTGAACCTGCTCTGCAGTCATTCCGCAACCGTTGTCTTCCAAGACCACGGTTAACCTGTCTTCCTTCTCATTTACTGTCACATCGATTCGAAGCAACTGTGCACCTGCACGTACAGAATTCTCTGCCGTATCCAGTATATTGAGTGATATTTCAGTCAACACATCCGTTTACCCCACGTAACTTATCAATCTTGATACTTCGCAACAATGCCCGGAATCTCATCAACGGTCAATCTACCGTATACTTCGCCGTTAATCATCATAACAGGTGCAAGACCGCACGCACCTACGCAACGACATGCATCCAACGAAAACTTTCCGTCCGGTGTACATTCACCGCCTTTGATACCCAAAATCTCTTCCAGCTTACTGTAAACATCTCCTGAACCCTTAACGTAGCACGCAGTTCCCAAGCATACGGAAATCTGGTACTTTCCTTTGGGATTCAAAGAAAACTGTGAATAGAAAGTTGCAACACCGTAAACTTTTTCGAGTGGTATTCCCATCCCGTCGGCAATCATGGTCTGAACTTCTATGGGTAAGTATCCATAAATGTCCTGTGCTTTCTGCATAACCGGCATCAAAGCACCCTTCTCACCTTTGTTTTCAGCGATGACTTTCTGAAGTGCCTCCTCTTGCTCTTTCGTTCCGGCAAAAGGTACTGTTGTTTTCTTAGAACTCATCCTAAAAAACCTCCTTGATATTTTTTTAACAATTCCGTACAAACTAAAAAACTGCCCGAATGTTCCATGACAGTCATTTAGCGACAACATCCTTGTTATTTTAGCATAATGTGCATAAAAAATCTAGCATAATCATAAATAAAATGATGAACCTCATGTCATATGTCCGCAATCACTCCGATTCACGGACATATCATATTGTACACGCTCTCTTAATTAATGATAAAAATTAATCGTTGCAGCCAGTTTTTCCGCCAAAGAATCCAATCTCGAAGCGCGCTCGCTCAAGGTCGCCATTTCGGCACTCAATTCCTCAACCGTTGCATTGGTCTGCTCGCAAGCTGCTGCATTTTCTTCACTGATGGCACTTAAACTCTCAATGGATTCCACAATGGCATCTCTTGAACTCTGGAGAGAAAGAGCCTTACCGTTGATATTCATGACTTCTTCAATCGTCTCTGTAACGCCTTCACCGAGCAGCGTAAATTTCTCTCTTGTTTCAATGAGTTTGTTATATTCCGAACGCATGACTTCCTGTACATCCGTCGCTGTCGAAACCGTCTCGCCGGAATCAAAAATCAATCGTTCCACAATATCCTGAATTTCCTTTGCGGCCTCATCACTCTGCTCCGCAAGTTTCTTGATTTCTTCCGCAACCACCGCAAAACCTCGTCCGGCCTCACCGGCTCTTGCCGCCTCAATGGATGCATTCAGCGAAAGTAGATTCGTCTGACTTGCAATTGACATAATCAAATCAACAGACTCTCGAATATGCTCAACGGAATCATTGGTCGTAACGACCTGCGATGAAATCTTTTGGATTGCCTCTCCGGTCTTGGCATTGGTCTCCAACAATTCTTCCATTGTCGTAAGTGCCGCCTCTCCGGCTTCCTGCATTTTTTCGGAACTCTCATTCAAATTCTCGACGCTTGACGTAATATTGTTAATGCTGCCGTCCATCTCTGTTGTCTTTCCCGCAACATGTTCCACATCCGAAGCCATGGTTCCTGCACCGCTTGCAATACCTTCCACAGTGGTACCCATTTCGTTCGCATTATCGGCACAGGTTGAACTGATGTTCTTCAAATCCGCCGAACTCTCACCCAGTTCCCCGGCAATTTCTTTCATAGAATTGACGGTATCCGTTATGGAGTTTCTGACACCTTCCACACTCTTTCCAAGTGCACCGATTTCATCTTTTCTTTGCATAACTCCGGGACTCATCTTAATCTTCAAATTACCGTTTACAACACTGCCGAGTACAAACTGCGCATTCTTCAAAGCCTTGGAAACGCCGCGACCATAAATCATCCCGCCTGCGCAAGAGCACGCAACCACAACCGCCATTGCAATCGTAAAAACCACCCATATATGCTTGATTTCATTAATGGCATCGCTTCTGTCCGCAGTTGCCACCAGAATATCTTCATTGGGAAGAATATGGTATCCTGCGTATTTCGTCACGCCATTAAACTCATACTCCAGTACGTCATCCTCAGGATGTACCCCTTGACTGATTTGGGTAACCAATTCCGTAACCGCTGCATTCTCAACCTTTGCACCGACTTTCTCTTCTGTCGGGTGATACAACATGGTTCCCGTACTGTCAACCAGATATATATAGGAAGAAGGAAGACTGTTTGCTTTCGCATCTTCCAAAATTTCCTTATAGAATTCGTAATTGATATCGGCAGAATCCATATCGGCTTCTTTGCTCTCCAAAGTCTTCCCGTATGACATTGCCATAATTAACAAATTTTCCTGACTGAAGGCCTCCAAGTCAGAGACATAAGTCGGTATAATCGCGCCCGCCGCAAAAATAAAAGATATGATTGCAACAGCCACAATCATAATCATAATCTTCGTTTGCATTTTAGAGAAAAAAGATACGCGCCCCGAGTTTTCTTTTGCCATGTTGTGTAACCTCCCAAGTATAAAATTCTTATACGTCCACAATCTTTTGTGTATCCCAAAGTCATATGGTTATCTTACCTTATTTTACTCATTTTTACAAGACAATTCGACTTCTTTTCGCCATATTCCGAGGTCTTTTTTTATGTTCGTCCGCATTGTAATTTATTCGTGTCTATGCTATGCTATATCTTGTCGGAAGCATATGTTTTTTCCGAATGGACAAGGTCGCCAACCATATGATTTGTCCGTTTCATTTTTAGCAGCGCTATCTACGTTTTTGGAGAGGAGAATTTTCGGTATATGACTGTAAATGACATTGTGCGTATTTTGGACGCAACCGTTTTGTCCGGCGAGGGACAACTGAATCGCGAGGTGCATACCGCTTGCGGTTCCGATATGATGAGTGATGTTTTGGCATTTGTAAAGGATCAATGTGTCCTGTTGACGGGATTGTGCAATCCGCAGGTAATTCGAACGGCAGAGATGATGGATGTAGTCTGCATTGTTTTTGTTCGCGGCAAGATGCCGGACGAATCGATTCTGTCGTTGGCACGTCTGAATGAAGTTCCCATACTTTCCACCAATCACAGAATGTTTTCTGCCTGCGGACTTCTATATCAAAACGGACTGCGGGGAGGTGGCGGACATGAATGACCGAATTTTCCTGAAATACCAAGTCTCTGATGAGGATTTTACAAGGGCGGGCGAAGCTTCCAGCGATGTAAAGAAGAAATTAAAACAAATGGGTGTTTCCCCCGAAGTGATTCGTAAAGTCGCCATTGCACTGTATGAGGGAGAAATCAACATGGTAATTCACGCAAACGGCGGCGAGATTACCGTTTCCATCACCGAAGCCGACATCACACTGATTTTGGCTGATACAGGTCCCGGAATTCCGGACATCGACAAAGCTATGCAAGCCGGCTACTCCACTGCCCCGGACAACATTCGTAATCTCGGATTCGGTGCGGGCATGGGACTTCCCAACATGAAGAAGAATTCCGACGAGATGACCATCGATACGGTTATCGGCGTCGGCACAACTGTAACAATGAAGGTAAACTTATAGACAAAACATAACGGAGAATCATAATGAGTACATATGGTAATTCAGTGTATCTGCTTGAGAATCAGTGTAAAGGATGTACCAACTGTATCAAACGTTGCCCCACGCAGGCAATTCGCGTCCGTAACAATAAAGCCGTCATCACACTCGGTAAATGTATCGATTGCGGCGAATGTATACGTATCTGTCCGCACCATGCCAAAAAAGCCAAGCGTGATTTTATCGACGCCATTCATAATTATGAGTATACCGTTGCCCTACCGGCTCCTTCTTTGTATGCGCAGGTTAACAATTTAGAGGACGTGAACATCTTGCTGACTGCCCTGAAACACATGGGTTTTGATGATGTTTTCGAAGTCAGTGCCGCTGCAGAGCTCATCTCCGAATGCTCTCGCACCTATGTGAGCGAACACCAAGAGCAATGGCCGTTAATCAGCACTGCTTGCCCAACAGTGGTTCGTTTGATTCAACTTCGTTTTCCAAACCTTGTTGAACACTTGCTTCCGCTCATCACGCCGGCAGAACTTGCCGCAGCAATCGCGCGTAAACGAGCCATGGAGCAAACCGGACTTGCAGCGGATAAAATCGGCATATTCTTCCTGTCGCCCTGCCCTTCCAAGGTTACGGCAGCAAAAGCACCCATCGGATATGATAAAAGCGAAATTGATGCAGTTCTTGCAATCAAAGATATCTATCCGGCATTAATCGGCTCCATGCCGGATGCCGCAAAGAATCCCGAGGATTTATCGCTTTCCGGCAAAATCGGCATCAGTTGGGGCGGAACGGGCGGCGAGGCCGGAGGCCTTTTAACCGACTCTTATCTGGCGGCAGACGGAATTGAGAATGTCATTCACATTTTAGAAGATCTGGAAGATGACAAATTCTCCGCAGACCTGGCTTTTATCGAATTGAATGCATGCAGCGGCGGATGTGTTGGCGGCGTCATGGCTGTCGAGAACCCCTATGCGGCGAAAGCGAAGTTGCAACACCTGCGAAAATACATGCCCGTGGCCGGATATCACAATTCAGATACCTTGCCGCTTCCGCTTGAATGGACGCGCGAAGTCGAGTATCAACCCGTCTTCGAACTTGCCAACAATCTCAAAGAAAGTATCGAGAAAATGTCTCGCATCGAGGAATTGTGTGAGCGTTTCCCCGGCTTAGATTGCGGCTGTTGCGGTGCACCTTCGTGCAAAGCGCTTGCGGAGGATATTGTTTGCGGCGTTGCCAAAGAGCAGGATTGTATCTATGTACTCAAAGAATACTTACACAAATTAACCGATGACATATCCAAATTAAACGGAATATAGGAGGAAAACAATGGCTACCCTAAAAGACATTTGTTCGTTGGCGGATTTCTCCGTCGTATGTGATTCATTTGATGCAAATCGCAGTATTTCCACTCCTTTTTGCTGTGACTTGTTAAGCATTGCAATGGGAAAGGCCAAAGCCGATTCTTGTTGGGTTACCGTGATGGCGAACGTGAATACGCTGGCGGTTGCCTCTCTCGCCGATGTATCCTGCATCATTTTGGCAGAAAGTGCTGCATTTGATTCGGCTGTAATTGAAAAAGCCAAAGAACAGGGAATCGCTGTATTTGCAACGGATTTACCCGTTTTTGAGGCTGCGCTTCGTATATACGAATTACAACATGCTTAAGCCCCTGGCCTATGATTTACACATCCATTCCTGTCTCTCTCCCTGCGGTGATGATGACATGACCCCCGGGAACATCGTGGGAATGGCCGTTGTAAAGCAACTGGATGTCATTGCCGTTACAGATCATAATTCCTGTAAAAACTGCCCGGCCGTCATGAAAATAGCAGAAGAATACCCGCTCCTGGTCATTCCCGGAATGGAATTGACCACGCAGGAGGAGGTTCATGTGTTGTGCCTCTTTCCGACGCTTTCCGATGCGCTTTCTTTTGATGCTTATGTTGAGGCTCATCTTCTTCCGCTCCCAAATGCTCCCGACAAATTCGGTCACCAGATTATCATGAATGAACAAGACGAGGCAATTTCGGAGTACCCTCTGTTGCTGATATCCGCAACAGACATTGCATTTCATGATGTATACCCACTTGTTACGGCGCATCACGGAATCATGATTCCTGCACATATCGACAAAAGTTCCTACAGTCTCATTTCCAATCTCGGCTTTGTCCCCGCGAACAGTCTTTTTCGCTGCGCAGAGCTAAAAAATCTCTCCAATCTGCATACTTTGGTCTCCGCAAATCCTTATCTGAAGCAGTGTCGCATCATTACTGATTCTGATGCGCATTACTTGGAACACATCAATGAACCCACACACACAATCTATGCAGAAAGCCCCTCTGCAGCTTCCGTCCTGAAAGTTTTGTGCTCAGATTCATTTTTATCTCATTGATTTTTACGTTTATCCGTAAAAAAATGTTGATAAAATCTAGGTTTTATATTAAACTGGTATGGATGCAATAAAAGGCTTTTTTGTGCCTTAATATCACATTTATTTGTGTAGTTCTACATTTTAAATAATAATAGGAGGTACTAACAACATGGCAAGAAAAATGAAGACCATGGATGGTAATACCGCAGCCGCTCACGTATCCTATGCTTTTACAGACGTTGCTGCGATATACACAATCACTCCCTCTTCGCCTATGGCAGATTATACTGACATGTGGGCAACGCAGGGAAGAAAGAATATTTTCGGACACGAAGTTTTACTTTCCGAAATGCAATCCGAAGCCGGTGCTGCAGGTGCGGTTCACGGTTCTTTGGAAGCAGGCGCACTTACAACAACTTATACAGCTTCTCAGGGATTGCTTTTAATGATTCCCAATATGTACAAGATTGCCGGTGAATTACTTCCGGGCGTAATCAATGTTACCGCTCGTGCGATTGCAAGTCACGCTTTATCAATCTTCGGAGATCATTCCGATATCTATGCATGCCGCCAGACCGGTTTTGCTATGCTCTGCTCCAGCAGTGTGCAGGAAGTTATGGATTTGGGCGCGGTTGCACACTTAACAGCCATCAAGGGACGTGTTCCTTTTATGCATTTCTTCGACGGTTTCCGCACCTCTCATGAAATCCAGAAGATTGAAATCTGGGATTATGAAGATCTCAAAGAAATGTGTGATATGGATGCAGTCGATGCATTCCGTAAACGTGCTTTGAATCCCGAACATCCCGTTATGCGCGGTACCGCACAGAATCCGGACGTATTCTTCCAGGCAAGAGAAGCAAGCAATTCATATTATGATGCAGTACCCGATCTTGCGCAGGAATATATGGACAAGGTTAATGCCAAGATTGGAACAGATTATAAGCTCTTCAATTACTACGGCGCTCCCGATGCTGAGAAAGTCATCATCGCAATGGGTTCCGTATGTGAAACAATCGAAGAAACCATTGATTTTATGCTTTCACAGGGTGAAAAAGTCGGCTTGATTAAAGTTCGCCTTTACAGACCTTTCAGCGCAAAGCATTTAGTTGCTGCGATTCCTGCAACCTGTAAATCCATCAGCGTTCTCGACAGAACCAAAGAGCCCGGTGCACTCGGCGACCCGCTCTACTTGGATGTTGTCGCTTCATTGAAGGGTACACAGTTCGAAGCTACTCCTGTTTTTGCCGGACGTTACGGACTTGGTTCCAAAGACACCATTCCTGCAGATATCGTTGCAGTTTACAACAATACCTCCAAGAAACAATTCACTTTGGGTATCGTTGATGATGTTACCAACCTTTCATTGGATAGAACTTTTGACAAGAACACAACACCGGAATCCACAATCAGTTGTAAATTCTGGGGCTTGGGTGCAGATGGTACCGTTGGTGCGAACAAGAACTCCATCAAGATTATCGGTGACCATACAGATATGTATGCACAGGCTTACTTCGATTATGACTCCAAGAAGTCAGGTGGTGTAACTATTTCTCACCTTCGCTTCGGTAAAGACCCGATTAAGTCAACCTATCTGATTAACAAAGCCAACTTCGTAGCATGTCATATGCCTGCATATGTCAGAAAATACAACATGGTACAGGATTTGAAGGACGGCGGAACCTTCCTCTTAAACTGTGCATGGGATATGGATGAGATTGAACAACATCTTCCCGGACAAGCGAAGAAATATATGTACGACCATAAGATTAACTTCTATACCATCGATGGTTTCAAGATTGGTAAAGAAATCGGTCTCGGCGGACGTATCAATACCATCCTTCAGTCCGCATTCTTCAAACTTGCAGATATCATTCCCGCAGACGACGCAATCAAGTATATGAAAGATGCTGCGACCGCTTCTTACTCCAAGAAGGGTGATGATATCGTAAAAATGAACCACGACGCAATTGACGCAGGTGCAACCGCATTTGTTAAGATTGAAATCCCCGCTGCTTGGGCAAACGCAACCGATGAGAAACTCGGTGTTGATGTTTCCGGCTCCAGAAGCGACGTCGTAAGTTATGTAAACAGTATTCAAAATGCAATTAACAGTCAGACAGGTAACCAGTTACCGGTATCTGCTTTTGTTGAGTATGCAGACGGTACCCTTCCTTTGGGATCCGCAGCATATGAGAAGCGTGGTGTTGCTATCGATGTTCCGAGTTGGAATCCTGACAACTGTATTCAGTGTAACTTCTGCTCCTATGTTTGCCCTCATGCTTCTATCCGTCCTATTGCAATGGATGAAAAGCAGGCCGCTGCGGCTCCTGAGAGTTCAACAATGGATTTGACCGGTGTTCCGGGATACAAATTCGCAATCAGCGTATCTGTACTGGATTGTACCGGATGCGGTTCCTGTGTCAATGTTTGCCCGGGCAAGAAGGGTGAAAAAGCGCTTTCAATGAAGCCGTTTGAGACACAGACTTCCGCACAGAGCATGTTTGATTATGGTGTAGAATCAGATGTTCCCGAGGCAGTCATTGAAAAGTTTGCTGCAAAGACCGTAAAGGGAAGCCAGTTCCGTCAACCGTTACTTGAGTTCTCAGGTGCTTGTGCGGGATGTGGTGAGACACCGTATGCCAAATTAATGACACAACTTTTTGGTGACAGAATGTATATCGCAAACGCAACCGGATGTTCATCCATCTGGGGCGGTTCCTCTCCTGCTTCACCTTATACCGCACGGTTCGTTTTTGCCGTATTCCAGAATCAGCACCATCGAATGCTTGAATTATGCTTTGGTTGTAGTGGGATGTATGCTTCTCCTGACGTTCCACTTACTGCTGTTTTCCGTCCCCGGGAAGCCTTATTGGCTGGTTCCGACTTTCCTGTATCTCAGCCTTGTTGCCTTGCCCCTCTGTTCAAGCTGGCATGTTTGCTTTCACTATGTTTGTCCTGGC
>CAYMCV010000026.1:0-6762 GCA_964389005.1 uncultured Lachnospiraceae bacterium
GAAATTGGGTAAACATTTTATACCTATCGTGTCCTTGACATGGGGTACAGTTTAATACTTATGTAAACCAAACTGTCGATTTTTAGATTTAATCAGTGTTGGCATACGGTAATTCCCAGTGCGGTCTTTACCAAGACCTGTCAGAAGATCAGACATCACCTGCCATCGCGAACAACTTACCTTGAGCATCTCATCGCGAACATCTCATCGTGAACATCTCACTGCGAACATTCCACCTTGAGTATTTCACCTCGAACATCTCACCTTGAACACCTCACCTAATAAAAATTAATCTATACATGTCAGCATCCTTCCATGATTAATAAAGACAAAATTCTCAATCACTGAAAGGTTTATCGAAAGCACAACGACAAACCCCCTAAAAATCACATTAAAATATGGTAATAATAGGAATCTCCAAAAAAGATTCTTAACAAATGAAACGTGCTGTGTTATGATTGATTTATATATGATTACAGGCAGAAACGGAGAGCTTACAGTGAAAAAATACGTTGCATATGTTTCCACTTATACAATGAAGGGTAATCGTGGCATCATGATTTATGATGTTGATATGAAAGAAGGACGAATGGTTGAAAAAGGAAGTGTTGAAATCACGAATTCTTCTTATCTTACAAGATCTCATGACGGACAATATCTGTATTCCATAACGGATTTGGGTGTTCAGGGATATCGTATTCTACCGGACGGAATGTTGGAAAAGACCAATATGGCGTCCATCAACGGTATGCGCGGATGCTACTTATCGACAAGTTATGATGCCAAGTTTTTGTTTGTAGCCGGTTATCATGACGGAAAAATTACGGTACTTAGATTACTTGGCGAAGGGTTGATCGGAGAAATCACGGATGAAATATATGTACAGGGATTCGGAAATGTTGCAGATCGAAGTTTCCGTCCGCATGCAAATTGTGCAAAAGTATCGCGTGACAACCGTTTTTTGTTTGTGGCAGATGTCGGAACAGACCATGTGAATGTTTATGAATTGAATCAAACTACCGGCAAATTACGGCCGATTGATATTATCAGAAGCGAAATGAATTCCGGACCGAGACACATCGTTTTTTCGAGAAAGGGCAATTACCTATATATCGTTCATGAAATTAAGAATACAGTTGATGTATATTCTTTCCGATTGGTCAATGATATGCCCGAATTCGAGCGTATTCAATCGATACCGACAATTAACGATTATCATGCGGAAGGTGCCATATCGAGTGCGTTGAAATTATCTAAGGACGGAAAGTATCTGGTTAGTTCCAATGCGGGTGACAATTCGGTAATCGTTTATGAAATAGACCAAAACAGCGGAATGTTATCGAAGAAACTATGTCTGCCAATCAGCGGCGATTATCCGAAAGATGCATCGTTGTTCCCGGACAATCAACATTTGGTAAGTTTGAACCACGCATCCGGAACCATGACGTTTTTTAACGTCAATATGGAAAAAGGATTGCTTGCAATGAATACAAAGGAACTAAAAATAGAAAAACCCAATTGTATTATATTTCATGAGTTACAGGAATAAACTTGATTCAGGGGATTTTTATGAGGAAAACACGGAAAGAAAAAGTCATTGGCGCAATGCTGAACTTCATAAAAAAGCACAAAATACTCAAGTACCCCATACTGGCAGTGATGACGATTTATTTATGTGTGGAATACATGATTGATTTTGTTGTCCGAAATCCCAGAAGACTGACAGGAATTGCAATGATTCCGTTTTTGTTTTTTATCGGAAGCAGTTTTACATATTTACCTGAGAATAATCCTCAAGACGAAAGAGAAGTAACATCCGCAGTTCTTTTGGATGTTACCTACGCAGACGATGTTGACAGCGTGTATATCGATGATGTATATGAAATCGATGATAATGATGTTTTAGATGAAATCGGCGGAGCGAATTTTGATATGAATATTGAAGTGGATCGGTATTCTGCAGAAGATATTCTTATGGAGAACAAAGAGAAAACGACTGAGCAACATACAGAGGAATTTAAAGGCGAAACGGAACTTTCTGCCGATGATTGGAATTTATTGTTGATCAACAAGCAACATCCGGTTCCCGAGGATTATGAGTTTACGCTTGGAACGTTGATGGGAAGCGTGCAATGCGATGAACGTATATTTGACGACCTTTTGGCTATGTTGCAAGCGGCGAATGAAGACGGGATTAGTCTGTGGATTTGCTCTTCTTATCGTGATGAGAATCGTCAACAAATTCTGTTTGAAAGAAAAATCAAAAAATACATGGCAAATGGCTTATCCTATGCGGATGCCTATCGTAAAACATCGCAAACCGTTACGGTTCCGGGGGCAAGCGAACATCAGGTGGGATTGGCTTTTGATATAGTTACGGGAAGTCATACGGCATTAAATGAGGCGTTCGGCGAAACAGAAGCCGGAATATGGCTGCGTGACAACAGTTATCGATACGGGTTTATCTTGCGTTACCCAAAAGGTAAAGAAGACATTACAGGTATTGCATATGAGCCGTGGCACTTTCGATATGTCGGTAAAGATGCGGCAGAGATCATCAAAGAAGAAGCATTATCATTAGAAGAATTAATCGACCGACTATAAAAGGTGATTCGTAAGATAGCGGCGATTGTAATTAGATTTTGGAGGAATAGTAATGTATCGGATAATTCATAATGACGGAAATGCCAAACGGGCTTGTTTTGAAACCGTTCACGGAACCATACAAACACCGGTATTTATGAATGTCGGTACGGTTGCGGCAATCAAAGGTGCGGTATCGACCGAAGATTTGGAAACAATCAAGACACAAGTACAATTGTCGAACACATATCATCTGCATGTCAGACCGGGCGATGACATCGTACGTCAAATGGGCGGACTACATGAATTTATGTCTTGGAAGCGGCCCATTCTGACCGATTCCGGCGGATTCCAGGTTTTTTCATTGGCAGGACTTCGAAAGATCAAAGAAGAAGGCGTGTATTTTCAGTCACATATTGATGGACGTAAGATTTTCATGGGACCGGAAGAAAGCATGCAGATTCAGTCCAATTTGGCGTCTACGATTGCAATGGCTTTTGACGAATGCCCACCGAGCAAAGCGGAACGAAGTTATGTACAAGATTCGGTGGAAAGAACAACGCGTTGGTTGCTTCGCTGCCAAGATGAAATGAAACGATTGAATTCGCTTGAGACGACATTGAATCGTAATCAGCTGCTGTTTGCAATCAATCAAGGCGCTGTTTTTACGGATATTCGTGTGGAGCACGCCAAGGTAATTCGAGAAACGAATGCTGACGGATATGCCATCGGCGGTTTGGCCGTTGGTGAAAGTCATGAAGAGATGTATCATGTCCTCGACGAAACGATTCCGTATTTACCGAAAGATAAACCGACATACTTAATGGGCGTCGGTACGCCTGCAAATATTTTGGAAGCCGTGGAACGTGGCGTTGATTTCTTTGATTGTGTTTATCCTTCAAGAAACGGCAGACACGGTCATCTGTATACCAACGGCGGTAAAATCAATCTATTCAATGCCAAGTATGAAACAGATATGCGACCGATTGAGCCGGGGTGCGGTTGCCCAACGTGTAAAAGATACTCACGTGCATATATTCGACATTTGCTAAAAGCAAAAGAAATGTTGGGAATGCGCCTGTGTGTACTGCATAATCTCTGGTTTTACAATACAATGATGGAAGAAATACGTCAGGCAATCGAAGCGGATTCTTATCGTTCATACAAGCAGAATAAACTTGAACGAATGAAAACAATAGCGGACGGAAACGATTTTTAACAGTTTCTTTATAGAAATTACTTGCTGTACGATAAATATTTGTGTATGATAAGAAGGACATGTATCAGAATGGAGGAATATAATGGAATTATTATTAACAGCTACGGCTGACGCAGCAACAGAGACAGCCGGCGTGACGGGCGGATTTGGTATTTGGACAACAGTGATTTATGCAGTATTGATTATCGGATTTATGTATCTTATTCTTTTTCGTCCGCAAAAGAAAGAGCAGAAACGATTAAAAGAAATGATGGCTTCCATGGAAATCGGAGACAGTGTTGTAACAACAGGAGGCTTTTACGGTGTCATCATTGATGTGACGGAAGAAGATGTTATCGTTGAATTCGGCAGCAATAAGAATTGCCGTATACCAATGAAAAAAAGTGCAATCGCTCAGATTGAGAAAGCAACAACAGAATAGTCTTGCATTTCGGACCAAAAATTATTAGGGCGTATTTGTTTTTACGCCCTTTAAGATTGGGGAGTATATGAAAAAACGAGCCGGTCTGTATATCACAATAGGTTGTCTGACACCGATGATTATGATCGGTGTTCTTTATGTGGCTTTGGCTTGTTATTATTCGGATGGCTTTTCCTACGGTACGTGGGTAAATGGCGTTTATTGCACAGGTAAAAGTGTGGAAGCAATCAATACGGAATTACTGATGGGCGAGTATTACGATCAGCTCGAAATCATTGATAAAAATGGTAAGCATTACTATATTGATGGTGAGACTATACAATATTCATATGACTACACAGCAACGCTTACAAATATTCAAAATCAACAGAATCCATTTTTTTGGGGAACCAACTTGATTCGCAATGACTTTCGAAGAATTTCGGCAGATGTTTCATTCGATGCCGATTTACTTGCGTCGGAATTGCTGAAGTTTCAATTTATGCATGAAGATTTATATGATGAATCCAATGAAGTCACCATACAGAAAACCGAGGACGGTTATGTACTGAATGATGAAACCAAGGAACTGCTGGTCAAAGAAAAAGCAATCACGATTATTTGTGATGCATTGAATGAAGGAAAAACAAGCATTGATCTGAAAGAATCTCTTTGTTATGAAGATTTGCCTGTATCGATTAAGGCACAGGAGCAGTATGATTTATTTGATAAAATAGCCGAATTTCAGGATTTCACATTGACTTATCAGATGGGTGAAACTCAGGAGTTGGTTGATTCCGGCGTGGTAAGCGAATGGATTTTGTTGGACGATAAAGGAAAATTCGCATTTGATGATGTCGGAAGATTACAGTTGGACGAATCCAAAATACGTGAGTATGTCAACAGTTTGGGCGAGAAGTATGATACATTGAACCGTACGCGCGAGTTTATGTCGACAAGGGGAGACGTAATAACAATTGAGGGCGGTACATACGGAAATGATTTGGATGAAGATGCGGAATTTGAATTCTTAAAAGAGGCATTTATCCATGATGCTACGGGACAGACAAGAGAGCCTGAGTACATTGTGAAAGCTAAAAATCAAGGAGAAGACGATATTGGCGGTACATACATAGAAGTTGATATGTCTCTTCAACGCCTATATTATTATGAAGATTATGATATTGTCATCGATAGCCCGGTTGTAACCGGGAATTTAAGAACCAAATGCGGGACACCGGTGAAAGTGTGCTATATTTACTATAAACAAAAAAATCGTACGTTACGCGGAGAGGGTTACAGTTCATTTGTTTATTATTGGATGGCGGTATATAAGAATATCGGATTACATGATGCCACATGGAGAGATAAATTCGGAGGCGAAATCTATAAAACAAACGGTTCTCACGGTTGTATCAATTTACCGAAAAATGTTGCGAAAGAGTTATATGAACGCGCGGAGAAAGGGACACCTGTGATTATGTTTTATTGATTCCTGTTTCATATCTATGGTTACATACAAAAAATTGTGAAAAAATTATCATGTTTCTGCTATTTTTTCGTTGACGAATAGACTTTTGAATTGTAAAATGGTGGATGTGATGTATCAAAAACAAGGCATCAAAGGAGGAGAACATGTCTAGAGTATATAATTTCTCAGCAGGTCCGGCTGTATTACCGGAAGAAGTATTAAAAGAAGCGGCAGACGAAATGCTGGATTACAAAGGAACCGGTATGTCTGTTATGGAGATGAGTCATCGTTCCAAACCATTTGAAACAATTATCAAAGAAGCGGAAGCTGATTTACGTGAACTGATGAACATTCCGGATAATTACAAAGTACTCTTTTTACAGGGTGGTGCATGGCAGCAATTCGCAATGATTCCGATGAACTTAATGAAGAATAAAGTTGCGGATTACATTGTAACCGGACAGTGGGCAAAGAAAGCTTATCAAGAAGCAAGCAAGTATGGAAAAGCAAACAAGATTGCGTCTTCCGAAGATAAGACGTTCACGTACATACCTGATTGTTCAGACCTTCCGATTTCCGAAGATGCCGATTATGTATATATTTGCGAGAATAATACAATCTACGGCACCAAATTCAAAGAATTACCGAATACCAAAGGAAAAGATTTGGTAGCGGATGTATCCAGTTGCTTTTTATCTGAACCGGTTGATGTCAGCAAATATGCAGTCATCTATGGCGGCGTTCAGAAGAACATCGGACCTGCAGGCGTTGTTATTGTAATCATCAGAGAAGACTTGATTACAGATGACGTACTTCCGGGAACACCGACAATGCTAAAATACAAAACACAGGCAGACGCTGAATCTTTATTCAACACGCCTCCCGCATATGGCATCTATATCTGCGGAAAAGTCTTCAAATGGTTGAAGAAACGCGGCGGACTTGAGGCAATGAAAGAATACAATGAGAAAAAAGCAAAGATTCTCTATGATTTCCTTGATGAGAGCAAATTATTCAAGGGAACTGTTGAGAAGAAAGATCGTTCTTTAATGAACGTATGTTTTGTGATGGCTGAGGAGTATAAGGAGT
>CAYMCV010000026.1:6772-25840 GCA_964389005.1 uncultured Lachnospiraceae bacterium
AAAATTCGTAAAAGAAGCAAAAGCAGCAGGATTTGAGAACTTAAAAGGACACAGAAGTGTTGGCGGTATGCGTGCAAGCATTTATAACGCAATGCCGATTGAAGGTGTTGAAAAGTTGGTAGAATTCATGAAGAACTTTGAGAAGGAGAACGCAAATGTTTAAGTATCATTGCTTAAATCCGATAGCACAAGTCGGATTGGATAGATTTAACGAGAATTATACCAAAACAGAAGATATCAATGAAGCAGAAGGCATTCTTGTCAGAAGTGCCGCTATGCATGAGATTGAGTTTTCTGATGCGCTTTTGGCTATCGCCAGAGCAGGTGCAGGTGTTAACAATATTCCTTTGGATCGTTGCGCGGAGAAAGGTATCGTTGTATTCAATACACCCGGCGCTAACGCAAACGGTGTAAAGGAATTGGTTATTGCAGGTATGCTTTTAGCCTCAAGAGACATCGTTTCCGGAATCAATTGGGTATCAGCCAATGCCGGTGACGAAGGAATTGCCAAAGCAGCAGAAAAAGAAAAGAAGAAATTTGCAGGTACCGAAATTCAGGACAAGAAACTCGGCATCATCGGTTTGGGTGCTATCGGTGTAAAAGTAGCCAACGTTGCGAAGTCTCTCGGCATGGAAGTATACGGATATGACCCTTATGTATCTGTTGATGCAGCTTGGAACTTAAGCAGAGACGTAAAACACGTGTTAAATGTTGATGAAATCTATGAGAACTGTGATTTTATCACAATTCATGTTCCTTTAATGGATGCAACCAAAGGCATGATCAATAAAGATGCCATTGATAAAATGAAAGACGGTGTCATCATCATGAACTTTGCAAGAGATTTACTTGCAAACGAAAGTGATATCATCGCGGCAATCAAAGAAGGTAAAGTTAAGAAGTATGTTTCTGATTTCCCGAATGCCACAACCGCAGGACAGGATGGTTGTATCGTAATCCCGCATCTTGGTGCTTCAACGGAAGAATCCGAAGATAATTGTGCCAAGATGGCAGTAAAAGAGATGAAGAATTATCTTGAAAACGGTAACATCATCAACAGTGTAAATTATCCGAACTGTGATATGGGTGTATGCAATCAGGCAGGTCGTGTTGCAATATTCCACAAAAATATTGCTAATATGATTACGAAATTCACGGCATGCTTCGGTGATGAAGGAATTAACATTACCGACATGATGAACAAGTCCAAAGGTGAAGTCGCATATACGATGCTTGACGTTGAATCAGGCGCAACAGATGAAATCATGTCAAAACTTTCTGCAATTGAAGGTGTATTCCGTGTTCGTAAAGTAAAATAAGATTCGTAGTTTTTTAACTTCAAAAGCCCCTTGATTCTCATAATCGAGGGGCTTATAATGTAATGAGGATAAAAGGTATAGGAATTTACGGTAAGAGAGAGGGAGGTAGTGATGGTTAAAATACTGCTTCGAGAAATGTATCATAACAAAAAAATAGTTCTGTTCTATCTAACAGCTTGTATTGTTGTAACGGCATTCTTTACTCCAATATTTGGAAATTGGAACGATGTTTATGCGATGCAAGAGACGTTAACGGAAGGAGAAACCGTTGATGCGCTTTTAGACACTTTTACAGGGAAATCCATTACGCAATTGGCGGGTTCTTATTCACAGATTGTCGGTATTTCGGCAGAACCGTTTACCGCGTTATTACTCATTGGCGTCATTGAGAATTTGAATCATTTGTTAGGTTCTCCGCTTAGCATTGCATCAACACCTGCAGGGAATCCGATTGTTCTTTTGATTGTTTTTATCTTCTTTGCCGCCGGGAAAATTATGCGTTCGAATGAGGCAACACAGGTTTTTGGCATGGTTACACTCGGAGAATTGGAGAAATATTTGGGCTTTGCCTTTATTCTGATTCTTGGGGTGCTGAATGTTGCAGGTATTTCAACTGCGGCAGCATCGGGTGTCGTCAATGCGGCAAGCACAGTTTCGGCAGATGTTGCAGCTTCGGGAAACTGGTTGATGCAGTCGGTATCGGTTGTTACATCAATTGTGGTCGGACTGCTGTCAATGGTGGTTTTTTATATAGTTAAAACCGCATTCTGGGGAATTGAAGTGATTCAGATATCGGTATCATTTATTCCCGGAAGTGCGTTTGTATTTGAATTGCTCAAAAGCATTCTTGTAGTCTTTCTTGTGACGGTTAATGTTTTGTTTCCGAAGATCGGAGCCGCATTGAACATCATTGTGTTCATTGTTTGTTGTATTCTGTTTAAGGTTTGTTATGCTGCAATGCAGTATTTCAGAAAGATTTACTTCAAACCGACAATCAAAATGATCAAAGGATACAATCCGTACAAAGAAATCTGTGACAGGAAAATCCCGAAGAAACTGGTACGATATTTTTATCCGAATGGAGAAGAAGCTAATTTTGAACTTGCAATTCCGGTTTATGCGCTCAAGAAAGTTGAGGAGTTGCCGGTCATAAAGCGTTACGAGTCATGGTGGTTTGTTCGTAAAGACGGTGAAAATTTATTTTGCAAAACCAAACTGTTTTCTAAGAAAATAACGGTACTTCCGCTTACAAATCGTGCGGATATGCCTTTTTACATTCATAAGGGATTGCGCTTTTTTGAAGTATTTGATTTGATGCCTTACAACGAAAACCAAACGAAGCGGACTTTTCGCAAGAAGAGACGTCATATGTCATATGCTTTTAGCAAAGAGTATTGGCATCGTTTTGAGGATATTTTATCCATCACACAATTGACGGATTATGCTATTATTAAGGCAGAAGAGAAGCAAACAAGAAAGCAATTAAAAGAAGAAAAGAAACTGAAAAAGCAGGAAGAACGAATTCAGAAGAAGCTTGAGAAAGGGTTGGAATGAGAAAGCGCTTTATTTTTCTTTATCTCGGAATTTGTCTTGCACTGGCGGTCATGATGTCCGCGGGTGCAAGTTTTTCGTATGCACAAGAGAGCGAAGCGTTCGCGTTTGTTTCGAAACAACCCGTTACCAAAGCAATTCTTTTCAGAGACACAGCACAGGAGTTGATTGTATCATATTCACAAGTCATCGGGATAGCAATTGAACCGTTTTTTGCATTGTTTGTGAATGCAACCTTCGGATTTGTAAATGCGATTCTCGGTATGCCGCTTGATATTGTTACAACACCGCTGTCTTATCCGGTCGTTTTGTTTCTTTTCTTTGTTTTTGTTTTTGGCGGTAAGATTCTCTTGTCCTTTCCGTCTTCTCAGGTTTTTGCCATGGTTACATACGGTGAACTGGAAAAAGCTGTCGGTTATCTGTCAATTTTGATGACGGGAATTTATGGTGTTTCACAAATGACAGCGTTTTGTAGCGAGAGAGCAAACGATATCATGTTGATTTTGGGGAGCGAGGGCGGAAATGGTATATTTGTTGCTGTTTCGGTAGTATTGAGTTTTGGAAGCGCCTGTGTGTCGCTTATTTTGTACTATATAGTTAAAACTGTCATTCTTTGTGCAAATATTATACAGATGCCGTTTGCCTTCTTACCCGGAGTTTCATTTTTGTTTGAATGTGCAAAAAGTTTTATTGTTGCAATTCTGTGCTCGATGAACTTAATCTTTCCGGTTGCCGGATTCTTGTTAAATCTTTTGATTGTAATTTTTAGTTGTATTCTGTTTGTAAAGTGTTATTATGTGGTAGATTTTTACAGAGCAATCTATTTACGTCCAACGTTACATTCGCTTGGAATCGGTACGGTATCCGATCGGAAAATCAACGAAAAAACATCACAATGGATTTTGGACTATATGAAAGAGCAAAACGAGACAATTGTAATGTCGGTACCGAGCTATTTGGTTCATACCTTTTCCAAAGAACAAGAAATGCGACAATATGAATATTGGTGGTATGTTTGCACAGAGCAAAAACAGTATTTGTGCAGAAAGAAATATAGCGCCAAAAAACCGTGTGTATATGAATTATCGAATAGCCAACCCATATATTTTAAAGAATCATTTCGTTATCTTGAATTCTTTACTTTGGACGGACCGGAAGAAAAATTAAATATGATTTTTAACAAACCACAGAAAGATCTGCACTTTGTCATCAGCCATGACTATGTGAAATTATTTGAAACACTGAAACAGTCGGCAGATTATCGAGATTATCTTGCGTTGAAACAGAAATTAAAAGCACAGGACGAAGAACGAAGAAAAAAAGAAAAATTGTCTCAAACAGAGCATAACAATATCATGGAATCACAGGCAATTTAAAGCAAAAAGGAGAAAAAACATGGCAAAAATCAAACCGTTTCGGGCAATCAGACCGAAGAAAGAACTTGTGAAAAACATAGCTGCATTACCATATGATGTTTATAACAGGAAGGAAGCAAAGGAAGTGGTTATGAAGGAACCGCTGTCATTTCTTGCGATTGACAGAGCGGAGACTCAATTTCCCGATGAGGTCGATACCTATGCCGACTGCGTTTATGAAAAAGCCAAAGATATGTTATGGAGTCAGGTTGCCGAAGGAAACTATGTTCAGGATGCGAAAGATTGTTACTACATTTATGAATTAATTATGGACAATCGTTCACAGGTTGGTATTACGGCATGTGCTTCCATAGATGACTATTTGAACAATACGATTAAAAAACATGAAAACACCAGAGAAGATAAGGAAATTGACCGAATTAAACACGTGAGTACGTGCGGAGCACAGACAGGTCCGATTTTCTTGGCATATCGTTCCAATCAAGTCATCAATGATGTCGTTGCAAAAGTGAGAAAAAATGAACCGCTGTATGATTTTGTTTCCGATGACGGAATTACGCATCGAATCTGGTGTATTTCAGAGTCGGATGATATTCAAACAATCAAAGAAGCATTTGCGGGAATTAATGAGATCTATATTGCGGACGGTCATCACAGATGTGCATCGGCCGTAAAAGTAGGCTTGAAAAAAAGAGAAGAGAATCCGAATTATACCGGTGATGAGGAATTCAATTTCTTTATGTCGGTATTGTTTCCGGATGATCAGTTAATGATTATGGACTACAATCGTGTGGTGAAAGACTTAAACGGTTATACTGAAGACTTTTTTATGGAACAAATCAGTTCGATTTTTTCAATTCATATGTTGAGCAAACCGCAGAAACCATCTGAAAAAGGTGAAATTGTCATGTGTTTGGGCGGAAAATGGTCATTACTTATCATGAGAGACAAATATCGCTCCAAAGATCCGGTTGCCGGTTTGGATGTTTCGATTCTGCAGGATTATGTTTTGAATCCGATATTAATGATTGAAGATCCCAAAACAGATAAAAGAATCGATTTTGTAGGCGGTATTCGTGGCCTGAAAGAATTGGAGCGTCGCGTATACGAAGACTGTTCCGTCGCTTTTGCGATGTATCCGACTTCCATACAAGAATTGTTTGCGGTTGCGGATGCAGGTCTCTTGATGCCTCCCAAATCAACATGGTTTGAACCGAAGTTAAGAAGCGGGCTTTTTATACATGATATCAGATAACTCGTCTCGAAAGGAAGATAATGAATGGAAAAGAAATTGTATGAAGCAATGAATTGGCGTGAAATCGAAGCGATTATCTATGCGGAGAGTACCTGTCCGCACCAATTGTTGTCTGCACATAAAATGGACAAATCATTTTTGGTGCAAGCATATTTTCCCAATGCGACTTCTGTAAATATCGTTTCGGATTATGAAGAGAAGAATGCTAAAAAGGTAAAAACAATTTGCATGGAAATGGTAGATGAAGCAGGCTATTTTGCACAATTCCTGCCCAAAAACATGCAACCCGTATTTCATTACGAAGTCACCTATCCGGATGGTGTGAAGCAAATGCCGGATATATATGCCTATCAACCTGATTTTTCATCCAAAACAATACTTTCTTTACAGAATGGAACGCTATCAGATGCTTATCAATTTCTTGGTGCACATAAAGCAATTGTTCAAGATACGGAGGGGATTGCTTTTGCCGTATGGGCTCCGAATGCGTTAAGCGTCAGTGTCGTGGGAGATTTTAACAACTGGAACGGCTGCCTACATCAAATGAGTATATTGAAAGACAGTGGAATTTTTACATTGTTTGTACCGGGTCTGACGGATGGATGTGAGTATCAATATGAAATCAAATGTAAGGGTGCACGAATTTATAGGAAATCAGACCCTTATGCTGTGATTACGGAAGGTGAAACGGAAAAAAGTTCCATTTATACATCTTTACCGAATTATGCGTGGAGCGATCAATCTTGGCTTTTGGAACGAAAGAATAAATCATGGAGTTCGGAACCACTAAACATTTGCCGGATTTCGACGAAAAATGTCTTTAGAAATGTGGAAAATACAGAAGAAGAGACGAAGAGACTTGTTCAATATCTTTGTGATATGTCGTATACACATGTAGAGTTGACGGATTGTGTAACGAATTTTTATGCCATTAATGCGTGCATCAAGCAACCGGAAGCGTTTATGCGTTTTGTTGATTATTGTCATCAAAACAACATTGGTGTTCTTTTAGACTGGACCTATGCATATTTCACGCCGGACCCTTCTACATTGATGGAATATGACGGCACCTGCCTCTATGAGCATTTAGACCCAAGAAGAGGTGTACATCCGAAACTTGGAACACTGATGTTTCAGCACAAAAGACCGCAGGTCGCCTCATTTTTAAAGTCCTGCGCAGCATATTGGTTGGATATTTATCATGTGGACGGATTCCGATTTATGGCGTTAGCGGATATGCTATATCTTGATTACGGACGCATCAAACAACAATGGATACCGAACAAAGACGGCGGTAATACAGATTACGATGCCATTGATTTCGTTCGTGAAATGAATACAATGTTGTCGCAGACACACGCCGGCGTGATAAAAATTGCCGACTTGGATGCATTGTGGGAACATGTGACGACCCCTGTGAAGAAGGGCGGATTGGGATTTGATTTCCAATGGAATCATTCTCATACCAAGGATATGATGGACTATATGTCTTACGACCCGTATTTCAGAGCACATCATCATGATGAACTGATTCTCAGCATGGCTTACGGTTATAATGAGAAATTTATCACACCGATTTGTGTGGATGAGTTGGATGATAAAGATGATTTTCTTTTGAACATGCCGTGTAAAGATGAAGATTGCAATCGAAATTTACGACTTTTTTATGCTTATATGATGATGCATCCCGGCAAAAAAGTATGGAATATATCCGGTGCCTCAAGTTCCGGTTCGGATGAAATGCAAACATTCCTAAAAGATATGAATGATTTTTATCTGAGTCATCCGTCTTTGTTTGAATACGATAATATTCCCAAAGGATTTCGATGGGTATATAACATGTCAGCGAACGAATGCGTGGTTTCATTTGAACGGTATTGTGATTTGACGGAAGAATCGCTATTCATTGTAGCTAATTTTGCTAATGTAACCAAAGAAAAGTTTACCACAGGAGTATTGCGTGCTGGTAAGTACAGAGAAATTTTTAATACAGAACTGATATCCTACGGCGGTTCGAACCTGTGCAATCAGCGGGCAATTGCCAGCAAAGAGCAAGGATGTAACGGAATGGATGAATCCATAACCCTTAAATTACCGGCACTTGGACTACTCGTTTTCTCATACACGCCGTTTACAGATAAGGAACTTCAAAAAATTGAGCTTCGTAAAGAGCAAGAACGTCTCAAAAAAGCAGAGGAACTTCGTCTGGAAGAAGAAAAGAAACAAAGACTTGCAGAATTTGAGGTTTTAAAGCAACAAATCATGGAAGATGCCATCAGAGAAGCGAATCTTAAGATTGAAGCATTGGAAAAGAATTTTCATGAGGAAGAAAAGAGACTTACACATTGCAGGAAGGAAAAGAAGTAATGAATTGGTTGTTGACAGGAATACGTGAAGTGTTTGCGCCGATGATTAAACAAAGTGCATTGGAGACGCTTCCGGATAAGATTATCACATTGAGTATTCGGGTTGTATTTTCATTTATAATTCTAATTGTTGGTATATGGTTTATCAAATTGTTTAAAAAGTGTATCAAAAAACGCTTGAACAAGAGTAAGGCTGAACCGGGTGTTATTCAATTTTTGGGTTCGTTTATCGGAATGTGCTTATACGTTGTACTTGGATTACTGATTGCGGGAATGTTTGGTGTTGATGCGGCAAGCATCGTTGCAATTATCGGTTCTGCCGGCGTTGCCATCGGCCTGGCGTTGCAGGGAAGCTTATCCAATCTTGCCGGAGGTGTCTTGATACTGATTTTAAAACCGTTTAAAGTCGGAGACTATATCATTGAAGACAACAAAAAGAATGAAGGAACGGTTACGGAAATCGAGTTGTTTTACACCAAATTACAGACACCGGATGATAAAACCATCATTCTTCCGAACGGAACACTTGCGAATACAAGCCTTACAAATGTAACGCACACGCCATATCGAAAGGTGGAATTGCAGTTTGAGATTGCTTATGATGCCGACTTAAAAAAGGCCAAAGAAGTTGTGGAAACCGTTATGCGCGAAGAAAGCGTGACAATCAAAGATCGCGAGTTTGAAGTCTATGTAAATGAGTTGCTCTCAGATGGAATTATGCTTGGTTCCAGATGTGTTGTTAAAAATGAAAACTATATCTTGGCAAAAAGAAGTATTATGCAAAAGGTAAAGGAAAGATTTGACGAGAATGGTATCGAAATACCATATCCACAATTAACGGTTCGGATGAACGAAAAGTAGTACATGGGGACGGGGCTTGTGTTCTATTATCTGACAACTCACGAGTTGTCAGATAATAGAACACAAGCCCCGTCCCCATGTACTAATGTAAGCTGGAAATCAGATTCGAACTGACGACCCCTTCATTACGAGTGAAGTGCTCTACCTGCTGAGCTATTCCAGCAATTCGGTGTTAGAAACCTGTGTTTCGCAACAACCTTTGTTATTATATCCATAAAAGTTCCATTTTGCAATAGTATTTTTAGAAAAATGGCGAAAAGAGAATTTCAAATCCAAAAAGATTGAAAAAGGAAGATTGTTGTGGTAACATCAAGGACAGAATTCATTGAAAGGACGGCAAAACTATGGCACAATTATGGGGCGGAAGATTTACCAAAGCCACAGATCAATATGTTTACGATTTTAATGCGTCAATCGAATTCGATCAACGTCTCTTTCTTCAGGATATAAAAGGAAGCATTGCACACACAGAAATGCTGTTTAAGCAGCAGATTCTGACTAAGAAAGAGAAGGACAACATCATAGAAGGCCTTTCGCAAATCAAAGCGCAGGTACAGAACAATCAGTTGGAAATCACTTCCGAATATGAAGACATTCATAGTTTTGTTGAGGCGAATTTGATTCGTCTGATTGGTGATGACGGTAAGAAGTTACATACCGGAAGGAGTCGAAACGATCAGGTCGCGCTTGATATGAAACTCTATACGAGGGATACGATTGATCTATTGGATTCCTCCTTAAAAGAGTTATTACATGTGATTCTCGGAATTATGCGTGAACATACGGATACATATATGCCGAGTTTTACACATTTACAGAAGGCACAGCCGACGACTCTTGCACATTATATGGGTGCATACTTTGAGATGTTTTATAGAGATCGCGACAGACTTCGTGATATTCGAACGCGTATGAATCTGTGTCCGTTGGGTTCGGGGGCACTGGCAGGAACGACCTATCCGCTTGACAGGGCATATACGGCAGAGTTACTTGGGTTTGACGGTCCGACAAGAAACAGTATGGATTCCGTTTCGGATCGTGATTACCTGATTGAACTATTATCTGCATTATCAACCATAATGATGCATTTAAGCCGTTTTTCGGAAGAATTGATTCTTTGGAACTCCAATGAATACAGATTCGTTGAAATGGATGATGCTTTTTCGACCGGAAGCAGTATCATGCCGCAGAAGAAGAATCCGGACATTGCAGAACTGGTACGCGGTAAGACGGGACGTGTCTATGGTGCTTTGATGTCGATACTAACCACGATGAAAGGTTTACCTCTTGCATACAATAAAGATATGCAGGAAGACAAAGAAGTGGCTTTTGATGCTTTTGATACTGTTTGCGATTGTTTGCATTTGTTTCGCGAAATGCTCTCAACGGTCACGTTTCGCAAAGATGTAATGAAGCGAAGCGCTATGAACGGTTTCACAAATGCAACGGATGCAGCCGACTATTTGGTTAATAAAGGTGTTGCCTTCAGAGACGCACATGGAATTATCGGAAGATTGGTTCTTTTATGTATCGATAAAAATTGTGCGATTGAAGATTTAAGTCTTGCCGAATTACAAGAAATAAGTCCGGAATTCGAGCAGGATATTTACGAGGCAATCAGCCTGGAGACCTGTGTCAACAAGAGATTGACAATCGGTGCGCCCGGGAAGAAAGCAATGAAAGATGTAATAAAGAAATATACCGATTACTTAGAATAAATTACGTGAATACGTAGAACGGAGGTTTTTATGAGTGATAAATTAAAAGTTGGTATTTTAGGCGGAACAGGTATGGTAGGGCAAAGATTCATTTCTCTTTTGGAGAATCATCCGTGGTTTGAGGTGGTTTTGATTGCGGCCAGTCCGCGTTCTGCAGGTAAAACTTATGAAGATGCAGTAGGAAGTCGCTGGAAAATGACTACTCCGATGCCGGAAGCGGTTCGAAAGATGATTGTTTATGATGTAAATGAAATCGAACAAATTGCTCCGAAGGTTGATTTTGTTTTTAGTGCGGTTGATATGACCAAAGATGAGATTCGTCAAATTGAGGAAGCATATGCAAAGGCAGAAGTTCCGGTAGTCAGCAATAACTCCGCACATCGTTGGACTCCTGATGTGCCGATGGTCGTACCCGAAATCAATCCGGAACATATGGATGTCATTGAATTTCAAAAAAAGCGCCTCGGTACCAAGAAAGGCTTCATTGCAGTTAAACCAAACTGTTCCATCCAGAGTTATGCACCTGTATTGACCGCATGGAAAGAGTTTGAACCGTATGAAGTGATTGTCAGCACTTATCAGGCAATTTCGGGCGCGGGCAAAACTTTCAAGGATTGGCCGGAAATGATTGAAAACATCATTCCTTATATTGGCGGTGAAGAAGAAAAGAGCGAGAAAGAACCCTTGAGAATTTGGGGTAGTATTCAAGACGGCGTTATTGTTACGGCAGAAGGAATCAAGATTACCAGTCAATGCATTCGTGTTCCCGTATTAAACGGTCATACAGCGTCTGTATTTGTTAAATTTAAGCAAAAACCGACCAAAGAGCAACTGATTGATAAAATGGTTTCGTTTAAGGGTGTTCCGCAAGAACTCAATTTGCCGAGTGCTCCGAAACAATTCATTCAATACTTAAGTGATGACAACCGTCCGCAGGTACAATTAGATGTGGACTACGAGAACGGAATGGGTATCAGTGTAGGCAGATTGCGTGAAGACAGTATTTATGATTGGAAATTTGTAGGATTATCTCACAATACTGTTCGTGGTGCTGCCGGTGGTGCTGTACTTTGTGCAGAATTACTGAAGGCAAAAGGATATTTTTAGACTTGTCGTAAAAAGGATAGAATTATGCTATTGGGTCGAACAACGGAACTGAAGCAATTAACCCGCTATTATGAGCAGGAAGATAACAGCCTCGTTGTCGTATACGGGCAAAAGGGCATAGGTATCAATGAATTTCTGCAGGATTTTCTAACCGACAAAGAAGTGAAAATATTTTGCGGAAGAGCCGGAAGTGAGCGGGAGCAACTCTATTTATGGTCGAGAGAACTTCAAAGTCAGGGTGTTGATATTGCAACATACCCTGACTTTTCGATGCTTTTTTCTGGCTTTACAGATGTAAATCCGGGAAAACGTATCTTATGGATTCAAGATTTTCAGTACTTTGTTAAGAACGGTTCCGGATTCATGGATGCACTGACAGAATTCTTGAATAATCGTTGGAATATGCGGAAAACCATGATTATATTAAGCAGTTCCCACATTGGTTGGGTCGAAAACGGATTGATTCCAAAAATCGGAAAAGCCGCATTCTTAATTTCAGGATTTGTCAAATTAAAGCCATTGAATTTTTTGGATTTGGTTTGCTATTTTGATGGTTGGGATACCAAAGATTGCATCATAACATATGGTATCCTTGGAGGAATTGAACGATACTGGAGATGCTTTGATCGCAAAAAAAGCGTTAAGCGCAATATATGTGAGCAGATTATAACACCGTTTTCCTATTTATATGAAGAATGGAAACGTTATTTGTTTCATGAATTACGCGAGGACAGCGTGTATAATACTGTTCTTGCTTCGCTTGCAGAAGGAAGAAATAAGCTGAACGCACTTCATCTGCATACGGGATTTTCACGCGCCAAGCTTAGCGTCTATCTTAAGAATCTAATGGAACTGGAAATTGTGGAAAAGGTTTATTCGTATGAAACCGGTGGATGGGCCAACACACAGAAAGGTGTTTATCGTATTAGCAATCCATATATGCAATTCTGTTTCAGATATCTCTATCCCAATATGACTCAAATCGGGATGATGTCTGCCGAGACTTTTTATCAAACATACATAAAGTCGGACGAAAGCAAGTATTACGGCACTTGTTTTGTAAAAGTATGCCGAGAATACTTATCTATTTTGAATGAAAGAAATAAACTTCCGATCCATTACACCAAAATCGGTGAGTGGGTTGGAAAGGCAGGCAATATTGATATCGTTGCGCAAGATGAAAACAGTGCTACAATCGTAGGGATGTGCAATTGGGAAATGAGCGAATTACAATTCACTGATTATGAATGGTTTCTGTATTGTATCAAAGAAGCAAGACTTCAACCGGAGTATATCTATCTCTTTTCTGTTGGCGGCTTTGATTCTGAAGTTACGAAGGCATCCTTTGACAACAAGAACATTACATTGATTGATATGAAGCAGCTGTAGTATAAGCAAGGAGAATTTGGGTGGGAAAACGATTAATAATAACGGAGAAACCTTCCGTTGCACGTGACTTTGCGAGGGTGTTTCAGGTTAACGGTCGCGGAAACGGAAGCATCGAAAATCAAGAATATGTCATTACGTGGTGTGTCGGTCATTTGGTGGAGATGCTCTATCCCGAAGACTATGATCTAAAGTACAAAAAATGGCGCATTGAAGATTTGCCGTTTCTTCCGAAGGAATACAGATACGGTGTCATAGTTCAGGTAAAAAGTCAATACGAAATAGTCAATACGCTTTTGCATCGTGAAGATATCGATGTTGTATATTGGGCAGGCGACTCCGGAAAAGAAGGACAGACAATTGAAGAGAATATCCGCCATTTCGGTGGTGTGCGTCAGGGAATGAAAGAACTTCGCGTCTGGATAGATTCGCAAACAGATGAAGAAATTAAAAGAGGAATTGCAGAAGCGAAACCGATGTCGGATTATGCCAATTTAGGAAAGTCCGGAATCATGCGTTCCATCGAAGATTATGCCCTCGGTATCAATTTTTCGCGTGCTCTTTCGGTAAAATACGGCAAATTATTAAACGATGCTGCCGCAACCAAGTCCTATACAGCAATTGCGGTCGGCAGAGTCATGACATGCGTACTTGGCATGGTAGTGATTCGCGAACGTGAAATCAGAAATTTCGTCGAGACACCATTCTATCGTGTGATAGGCAATTTTTATCAAGACCAAATACATGCTGAATGGCGTGTTACAAATCAGTCGAAATATTTTGAATCGCCGCTTCTTTATAAAGAAAACGGATTTAAAAAAGAAGAAAGTGCGCAGACTTTGATTTCGGAATTGACCGGGAAGAAGGCTGTGATTGCGTCTGTTGATAAGAATATAACGAAGAAAAAGGCCCCGTTGCTTTTTAACTTAACCGAGTTGCAGGCGGAGTGTTCGAAATTATTCAAAATTGCACCGGATCAAACCTTACAAATCGCACAGGATTTGTATGAGAGAAAATTAACAACGTATCCCAGAACGGACGCCAGAGTACTTACTACAGCTGTCGCCAAGGAAATACAAAAGAATCTGTTTCCGCTTAAAAATTACACCAAGACGCAGAAGTTTGTCGGGGAAATACTGAATCAAAAATTATACCTACATTTGGAGAAGACGCAGTATACGGATGATTCCAAAGTGACCGATCATTATGCAATCATTCCGACGGGACAATTGAAAGAATTGCAAGGTTTGTCTGAATTGCACGGAAAGGTTTATGAACTCATACTGCGGCGTTTTTTAAGTATTTTTTATCCGCCTGCAGAATATATGGCTGTCAAAATATCGATTTCTATTGAGAATGAGATGCTGTATGCATCTTCAAAAACTTTGGTTAAGCCGGGGTATATGGAAATCAGCGGCCTACCGAAGAATATCGAAAGTGACAACGCAGATGACGGTGATGACAGCGAGAAACAGAATCTATCGGCGCTTGCGGATCAACTGAAAAAGGGTGATGAAATTGATGTCAATTCTTTTGGAATCAAAGAAGGTAAAACAGCACCGCCCAAGCGTTATACGACGGGTACCATGGTACTTGCGATGGAAAATGCAGGCAACTTAATTGAGGATGAAGAGTTGCGGGCGCAGATTAAGAATACGGGAATCGGAACCTCTGCAACGCGTGCGGAAATCATCAAGAAACTGATTCATATCGGATACTTGAATCTGAATGTAAAAACACAGATATTGACGCCGGAAAGACTTGGCGAAATGATATACGAAGTCGTAAATCTGACAACACCGTCACTTTTAAATCCACAGATGACAGCCTCATGGGAAAAAGGACTGGATGGTATTACCAAAGGGACGGTTGTCGTGGAAGAATATCGAGAAAAATTGGAAGCTTATGTTCGAAATGAGACGCTCTCCATGATACAAGGTGACCTGACACATGAAATAGCAGAGCGAATTAATCCATTTACGGGAAAAGACGCCAAAGGAATTGCCGCCAAAAAGAACCTTCATATTCCCTGTCCTCTTTGCAAAGGGGATATTACCACAACGCCATTCGGCTATGGTTGTGCGAATTACCGAAACGAAGACATTCATTGTAATTTCAGCGTCGGAAGTGTTGCAGGTGTGGATTTATCGGAAGAAGATTTTATTGAACTCATGACAAAAGGCCGAACGAAGGTTATTGATGGCTTTGTATCAAAAAGCAAGAAGAAATTCAAGGCAGCTTTGGTCTTTCAAATGACGGAAGAAAACAAACCCGAGATACAATTTGATTTTTCACAAAACGGTCCGGATATCGTTGATGGTATCAAATGTCCGAATTGCGGCGGCGATATCCTGGTGAAATCTTTTGGCTTTGGTTGTGCCAACTATCATCCGGAAGAGAAAGATAGTTGTAAATTTGCAATCGGTAAAATTGCAGGTAAAGACTTATCTGAGGCTCAAGTAAAAGATTTGTTACAAAACGGCAGAACCAAAACCATTCGAGGATTCAAATCCAAAAAAGGGAGCAAATTTGATGCATGCCTCATGCTTGTTCCGGATGAAAACGGAAAAAGTACCGTCAAATTTGATTTTTCGGAAGTTGAGTCAAAGGTCATCAAAGATGTCAAATGTCCGATTTGCGGCGGAGAAATTGTTAAAACAGCTTTTGGCTATGGATGTAAGAATTTTGACAAATCAAATCCTGAGAGTTGCAAATTCTCAATCGGCAGAATAGCCGGTGTTGATTTGAAAGAAGCACAGGTCAAAAAACTCTTAAATGAGGGTAAAACGGACGTAATTGAAGGATTTATTGCAAAAACAGGGATGAAATTCGATGTTGCATGCAAATTAACGGATGATTATAGAGTTGCATTTGATTTTCCGGAGAAGGTTGAACCCACAGAGACGGAGATTTCTTGCCCGAATTGTGGCAAGAAACTTAAGATTGGACCATGGAATTATACTTGTGATTGCGGCTTTTCCATGCAACATACAATCGCCAAAGTGAAGTTGGAAGAAGATGTTGTGAAGGAACTTCTTACCACCGGAAGAACAAAGAACAAGATGACGGGATTTACATCCAAAACCGGAAATCCATTTGATGCTTTTTTGCATTATAAAGACGGAAAAGTAACATTTGATTTTGGCCAAACGGATGAGAAACCATATATAACGGAAGCACCGCAAGTATAAGTGCTTCGGAACGGAGAAAAATATGTCAGAAAAATTATTGATTCAGAATTTACTGGAACTTAAGGAAACCATTGCGGCGGATATTTTTATCGATAAGACATATCCATGGGAAGTTTTATCGGATATCTCAGCATTCATTTTGAAACTTGGTCCGACTTTGCCGGCGGATCGGTTTGATAAAAGAGGCGATGATATATGGATTGCAAAAAGCGCAACCGTATATGAAAGTGCTTTTATCAAAGGACCTGTCATCATTGATGAAGATGCAGAAATCAGGCACTGTGCTTTTATCAGAGGAAACGCCATTGTCGGCAAGGGGGCGGTGGTCGGAAACTCAACTGAACTTAAAAATGTCATACTTTTTAACAAAGTTCAGGTACCACACTATAATTACGTTGGGGATAGCATTCTTGGATTTAAAGCGCATATGGGCGCAGGTTCCATTACATCGAATGTCAAAAGTGACAAGACACTCGTAGTAATAAAAGCGGGCAAAGAACAGTTGCCGACAGAACGCAAAAAAGTCGGTGCAATTCTGGGAGACGGCGTAGAGGTCGGATGCAATTCCGTATTGAATCCCGGAACCGTTATCGGTCGTAATTCGAATATCTACCCTACTTCTTGTGTCAGAGGATATATTGAAGAAAACAGCATCTTAAAAAATGACGGCACGAATATAAAAAAGACTGGATTTTTTGCATGAAGTGTGCGAAAATGTTCTAGGCGGTTGTGAAATTTTTCTCAACCTCATAAGTAAGTTAGTTGATGAAGGTTCATTTCATTCATTGACTTAAAGTCATAATATACTTGAAAGGAGAAATTCACATGATTTATTCACATGAAGTAGAACAAATGTGTACAGTGGCACAAGGCGTTAATCACGGTTGTGCTCCTATCCCTGAAGAAGCAAAATGGGTAAAAGCAAAAGAAATCAAAGACATTTCCGGTTTAACACACGGCATCGGCTGGTGTGCTCCTCAGCAGGGCGCTTGTAAGTTGACGCTTAACATCAAAGAAGGTATCATCCAGGAAGCATTGGTTGAGACTATTGGTTGTTCCGGAATGACACATTCCGCAGCAATGGCATCAGAGATTCTGCCGGGAAGAACTTTATTGGAGGCATTGAATACTGACTTGGTATGCGATGCAATCAATACAGCTATGAGAGAGTTATTTTTACAGATTGTTTACGGAAGATCTCAGAGCGCTTTTTCCGAGGACGGTCTTGCAATCGGTGCCGGTCTTGAAGATTTGGGTAAAGGTCTTCGTTCACAGGTTGGAACCATGTATGGTACCTTAAAGAAAGGTCCCCGTTATCTTGAAATGGCGGAAGGCTATGTTACAGGTATTGCATTGGATCAAGATGATACCATTATCGGATATCAATTTGTCAACTTCGGAAAGATGACAGATTTTATGAAAAAGGGCGATGATGCCAATACCGCATATGAGAAGTCTTGCGGACAATATGGCCGTGTTGCAGATGCAGTGAAGATTATCGACCCCAGAAAAGAATAAGCGCAAGGAGGAAAATGAAAATGGCTTTATTTGAATCATATGAAAGACGTATTAATCAAATCAATGCAGTTTTATCAAGCTATGGAATTTCTTCCATTGAAGAAGCTGAGAAGATTACAAAAGACGCAGGATTGGATGTCTACAAAACAGTAGAAGGAATCCAACCGATTTGTTTTGAAAATGCCAAATGGGCATACACAGTAGGCGCAGCAATCGCAATCAAGAAGGGTTGCCGCAGAGCTGCAGATGCATCCGCAGCAATTGGCGAAGGCCTTCAGGCTTTCTGTATCCCGGGATCTGTTGCAGACCGCCGTAAGGTTGGTCTCGGACACGGAAACTTGGGAAAAATGCTTTTGGAAGAAGAAACGAAGTGCTTTGCTTTTCTTGCCGGTCATGAGTCTTTTGCAGCTGCAGAAGGTGCAATCGGTATCGCGGAGAAAGCAAACAAAGTACGTAAAGAGCCTTTACGTGTTATCTTGAACGGACTTGGAAAAGATGCAGCACAGGTGATTTCACGTATCAACGGATTTACTTTTGTTGAGACCGAGATGGATTATTATACCGGTCAGGTCAAAGAAATCAGCAGAATTCCTTATTCAACAGGACTTCGTGCCAAAGTTAACTGCTATGGTGCCAATGATGTAACAGAAGGTGTTGCAATCATGCACAAAGAGGGTGTTGACGTATCCATTACCGGAAACTCAACCAACCCTACAAGATTCCAGCATCCCGTTGCAGGTACCTACAAAAAAGAATGTATCGAGCAGGGTAAGAAATACTTTTCGGTTGCATCCGGTGGTGGTACGGGACGTACATTACATCCGGACAACATGGCTGCAGGTCCTGCTTCTTACGGTATGACCGATACTATGGGACGTATGCATTCAGATGCACAGTTCGCGGGTTCATCTTCTGTTCCTGCGCACGTTGAAATGATGGGATTGATTGGTATGGGTAACAACCCCATGGTTGGTGCTACCGTTGCTGTAGCCGTTTCGATTGAAGAAGCAGCAAAAGCCGGCAAATTTTAATTATTCATCAATAATCAGGGGCCGGATGCAGTAGCATGTGACCCCTGATATTTTGCATGACAAATAAGGAGTGACCGATACGATGGACGGATACAGTAATATTGAACCCAATAGTGATTATTTTCATACTTATATGGATTCTCCCCATGCAGAAGAAACATATGCCGAGGAGACCTACGCCGAAGAATCCTATGAAGAAGAATCCTATTATGAAGAGCTTACTGCAGTTTACAAAGCAAAGAATCGTTTGGATGTTCTGAGTTTGGTATGCGGTATTGTTTCATTCTTTTTGATTCAGTGGGCGATTCCGCTCGGATTGATGGCAATTCTGATTGCAACAATCGGGAAACCCAAAGGTTATTCAATGACGGGAAAGGCAAAAGCCGGAA
>CAYMCV010000027.1:0-25408 GCA_964389005.1 uncultured Lachnospiraceae bacterium
CAGCAACCAACAAACTGATTCCCAGAACCATACAAAGCGATAGCCATAATTGATTGATTATTTTTTGCTTAATGAATCGTAACATGTTCTTCCTCTTCTATAGTAATTGTGATTATGGTAACAATTGCAATTTCCGTATCCTTATTACAATCCGCAAACTTATCGAGTTGTCTCTAAAACACTTCACAATCCGCCTATTACGATTTCCCATGATTTGATTACATGAATCATGATTCTGCTTGTATCATATACCTCAAATGTATCTGAATTGTATCAAATATACAACAATTGACATTAAAGAAAAGTAGTTGAAAAAATGAAAATTTCATAGAAACTTCTTGACACATTCAACAAGTTTTTGTATACTAACAAAGCGGTCGTAAAACACATGGGATCTTAGCTCAGCTGGGAGAGCATCTGCCTTACAAGCAGAGGGTCATAGGTTCGAGCCCTATAGGTCCCATTTTACCGCAAATTTTATGGCGAGATAGCTCAGTTGGCTAGAGCACGCGGTTCATACCCGCGGTGTCGAGGGTTCAAATCCCCCTCTCGCTACTACAACAAAAAGCCGGTATCTATCGGGAAATCCGATGAGTACCGGCTCTTTTATTGGTTTTTGTAACCGCATGCGCTCTTCTTTTGTGCGATAGCACACTTGATTTTCAGTGTTCTTTTGATTCGAGTTCTTTGATCCTTTTTCGCAGTTCGGCAATTTCAGTTTCGGGCCTGTTTTCGCTTTGATCAAGGTAGCTAACATTTTGTTACACTTGCCCCGTCCCCATGTATCAGACGATTTCATTGATACACACGTTTTTACACACATGCAGACGATTCAATGCCTGATAAATCTCCGTTTCACGACTTTTGGCAAAGACATGAAAAGCTTCCTTCGCATCACTTGCCCCGAACAAGAACTTCGTTAACCGGCTGATTTCAACCTCACATTCTGCCGCGCATCTCTCTTTTCCCTGATTCTCATCATAGGCAATGGATACGGCGTGCAAATATCCGCCCGTTGGACCGCAATGCAACATGAAGATTCCATTGTTCTCTATCACCTGCTCATCTTTGATTGAAACAGACAGTACAAATTCCTGCTCACTGTAAACCTTAGAAAACATCGCTTTTACATCGAGTATTCTCGCCATAATATAAGGTTTTTTATGGCTGACGTCCTCTGTTACAAGGGCACTTCTGAGTTCGAAATCGCACAATAATTCCTGAATCTCAATCTGATTTTCTTCGGTATAAGCACATAGTCCACTGATGATTCCTTCTTTTTTAATTATGATAAGTCCACCGTTCTGGCTTTGTAATTCCGCCCGCATCCGACGGTAATATACAGCGTTTCTCTGCATATAAAGTCCAAAACTGCGTTTCAATTCTTTATTTGCATATGCCGCAACAATGACATCATCTTTTGGCTGCGCCATGCAAAATCTGTATGACAAACAATTCGCCTCTTTACTGTCTTTGAGTTTCGTTATGATGTTTTTTAAGTCCTCGGTAACGCTTGCTTCTCTTTTCTCGTAGATATAAGCAAACCCATACGGCGTATAGATTGCAGGATTGGCAGGCATCAGGAATGTAAACGGTTCACCCTCACTCTTCATGCATGTGAAGGCTTCTTTCAGCAGTTCCTCCATCAATCCCTGTCTACGAAATTTCTGTTTGGTCGCAACCCCGACGATATAACACACTTCCTCACCGCGATTTGTCAGATAGGGCGTCAAATGCACCATCGCCACCGGTTCGTCCGCTTCTTCCATTACAAATGCAATATTATTCTCTGCTTTTTCTCTAAAATAGTATTCGGTAAAAATTGCACTGTCTTCACAAAAAACTTCCTCCCACAACGGGCGCAGACGTTGCACTTGCTTTCCGACATAAACATTTTTATTCATTTTGTCCCTCACCCTGTTTCCGGCATCCGCTGCATGACCCGCAACGGCTCTCTGCAACATCCATTGTCACCATCTGATCCGGAGAATTCAACAAGCAAATCGCCTGTGCGCTGATTCCCTCACCGCTCCCTGTAAAACCGAGTCCTTCCTCCGTTGTCGCCTTGATATTGACGCGATCGATATCGATACCGAGTACATCGGCAATCTTCTGTCTCATCGTATCAATATAGGGACGCATCTTCGGTGCCTGCGCAATAATTGTCGCATCAATATTCTCTATAAAAAAGAATTTCTCTTCCAGCCGTTCCTGTACATGCGATAACAATATGAGACTGTCTGCCCCCTCATATGCGGGATCATTATCCGGAAAATGCTTGCCGATATCTCCGAGTGCCGCCGCCCCCAAAAGCGCATCCATGATTGCATGTGTCAACACATCTGCATCCGAATGTCCCAAAAGTCCCTTTTCATAAGGTATGGTTACCCCTCCCAATATCAGTTTCCTACCCTCTGTCAACTTGTGTACGTCATAACCCATTCCGACTCTCATGTCTGCCTCCGTTCTTCGTTGCGATATTGCACCGTAATTAATTATTATTTAAAATCACTTGTGATTATAGCATACCCTGATTTTACTCACAACCAAACCGATAAAAGTAACAAAAAAATTCGTCACATCTTTATAACCTATGCATACATTGTACTAAGCAATTTTTATGAGGAATACTATGGACACACAGAACATAAATACCGCAACTTCCGACACAACAGGAACCCTAATCTTTCAAGTCACTTCCACTATCGGGCTCATCCCGGTTGCAGGCGCAAGTATCAATGTTGTCCCAACCACAGAACCGGAGCAGACACCGCTTCGTGTTTTAACAGATTCCACTGGTAAAAGTGAACCCCTTACACTTCCAACGCCACCGCTTTCCTATTCCCTATCGCCATCAGAACCTCGTCCCTACGGTGAATACAACATTACCATCGAAGCGACCGGATATGAGCCATTGTTTGTAAGCGGCGCACAACTTTTACCCGAAGTCATCACATTGCAACCGTTGCAGATGATACCTACAGAAGTCTCGGAAGAAGCCGAAGAAGTCATTACCATTCCGCCGCATACGCTTTACGGTGATTATCCTGCCAAAATTGAAGAAGAAGAAATCAAGCCCATCGATGAATCCGGTGAAGTGGTTCTAAGCCGCGTCGTTATCCCGGAATTCGTTGTGGTTCATGATGGTGTCCCGAACAATGCGCAAGCCCCGAATTACTATGTACCATATAAAGACTATATCAAAAATGTTGCCTCCTGTGAGATTTATGCAACATGGGCAGAAAGCACAATATATGCGAATATTCTTGCAATTATGAGTTTCACATTAAACCGTGTCTATACCGAATGGTACCGAAATCGCGGCTATAACTTTACCATAACCTCCTCAACCGCTTATGACCAAAAATACGTCCGAGGGCAAACCATACCGGAAAATATCAACTTTTTGGTTGATTCCGTATTCAACAACTACTTGTCTCGTCCCGGTGTGCGCCAGCCCATTTTTACCGCCTATTGTGACGGCAAAAACACAACCTGTAACGGCCTCAGTCAATGGGGTTCAAAATATCTCGGTGACGAGGGATACAGTGCCATCGAAATTCTCCGATACTACTACGGAAACAACATTTTTATCAATCAAACCGAATACGTCAGCGGCGTTCCGACCTCTTGGCCCGGTTATACGCTCTCGCAAGGGAGCTCCGGAACCGCAGTTTCACAAATCCAGTCGCAATTAAACCGCATTTCGGATAACTACCCTTTGATTCCCAAATTGGATGCAGACGGAATCTATGGTCCATTGACCTCGGAATCCGTCCGCGTATTTCAGCGTATTTTTAACTTACCGCAGAGCGGTACAGTCGATTTTGCAACCTGGTATGCCATTTCCAATATTTTTGTAGCTGTCAGTCGTTTGGCGGAACCCTAATGCTTTTGCATCTAATTCTGAATCGTAAAACAGCGGAGTTTTTGGATGATGAGACTTCTCTATCATCTAAAAATGCTCCGCTGTGATGATTCTTCTTTATTGATTCATTCTATTTAAGACACCAATATCGTTTTTCGCCTTTTGGCCTCCATTTTAACTCTTTCAAACAACTCTCTCTCTGTCATAATCTCAAATTCAGGTATTTCCAACTCGTTTGCTGTTTTTTCGAGATATGCGATGAATACATCATAGTAGTCTGTCTTGATGCCCAATTCTTTTGCCACCTTGGGGAGTATCTCCTCGTTCATCTCCCGAAGTGAGATTGTGTCTTGTTTTTTACGCATTTTTCGTTCAAATACGCTTGCCAGACAGCGATATGCTTCCTTCTCCGTCATTGTTCTCTCAAGATAGTACAAAGACCCCTGTAATCCGTACAGAACACGTTTGGCATCGAAGTACCCCAACGTAATCTCGTGTTTGCTGCGCTCCGGGTTGAAATCCAGGATATGTCCAAGTTTATAGTTCGGGGCAATGGTTATCACATTAACATCTTTTGGAATCTTGACACGTCGCTCGACACCGATGCCGTAAACGCGCATCAAAATGATATCCTTGTAACCCCTCGTAAGTAAAGAGTGAATCGGTAAAATATCCTGCACCGAGCCATCCGTATAACGCTTTCCGTCTAATTTCTCATTCTTAAATCCCGGAAGATAAGCACTTGCCAACAACATATCGCAGATTTTACCCTGCTCCACCTGTTTCATATCAATGTCGAGTTCTTTTCTGTCGGATAGGGAATACGTCATAACATATAAATCCACATCGGAATTACGAATAACATCCTCATCCACAATTTCGCTCAACAAGCGTCGAAGCGGTGAAATGTCAAATCCACCGTCCTTAATTACCGTTTTCATACTCTTGGTAATTTCCAATACTTCTGCCGGTGTTACATCTTTGGAGAATAACTTCTCCATCAATGCATCATCTACATCCATAATCTGTGAATACTTGATATTCTCCCACAAATCAATTGCGCGCTGTAGTTCACGCGAAGCCATCATGGCACCGTTCAATGCGCCGACCGACGAACCTGAGACGGCGTTGTAACGCACACCCGCTTCCTCCAATGCCTTCCATATTCCGACTTCATAACACCCTTTGGCGCCTCCGCCTTCCAATGCAATTGCATACACTTTGGATGTATCGATTTTGAGTTCCATGCAACACCCTCCTAGTATTCCGATAAGAAAACAAAGCGCTATGCGCCTATATGCTCTTTAACATATCACCCATTTTGTTAAGCCAATCACCCTCAAATAATTCAATCTTACCCTTATCGCATGCTGCAGCAAGTTTCGGGTGAATGGGCAATTTGGCAATATTCTTGATTCCGAAACGCTCCGCAATCTCTTCAATATGGCTTTCTCCATAAAGGAAATGCTTCTTATTGCAGTCCGGACACTCAAAATAGGACATGTTTTCCACAATTCCGAGAATCGGTACATTCATCATATTTGCCATTTTTACGGCCTTTTCCACAATCATGGAAACCAGTTCCTGTGGAGAAGTTACCACAATAATTCCATCAACGGGCAGTGACTGAAATACGGTCAACGGAACATCACCCGTTCCGGGCGGCATATCCACAAACATGAAATCAACGTCAGACCAGATTACTTCTGTCCAAAACTGTTTCACGGTTCCCGCAATAATCGGGCCGCGCCATACGACAGGGTCGCCTTCATTTGCAAGCAATAAGTTGATAGACATCACATCAATGTCTGTTGCGGTCTTAATAGGTAAAATTCCGTTATCGGTTCCTGTTGCTTTTTCTTTCAGTCCAAACATCTTCGGAATGGAAGGTCCGGTTATATCGGCATCCAGAATCGCCGAGTGGTAACCTTCTCTTTGCATCGTAACCGCCATCAAAGAGGTTACCAATGACTTGCCGACGCCGCCTTTTCCGCTGACAACGGCAATGACCTTCTTAATATGCGACAATTCATGCGGCTGTTCAATCATGCTCTCCGGCTGACGTGATGCGCAGGATTCTCCGCAGGAACTGCAATCGTGTGTGCATTCTTCGCTCATATCAAATCTCCTATCTTAAACACTTATTTTATCTAAAAATTATAGAGCCAATCCTAACATTTTGCAAGCCTATTCGGGAAGTTGCTCCTCACACGTAACCTGACAATGCTCCGCTTTTTGCGATTCAGCGGTATGGATAAACGCCGTCAGCATGTCTGCCATGAATACTAGTGCTTCCTGTTGATCCTCCATCCATACACGCGGTCCTGTCGATTCCACAAATCCAACCATACCGCACAATGAACTCTCATAAATCATGGGAGCCAACAAAACTGCGGTTATTCCTGCCTGTTTCAAAACTCCCGCAATATCTGCGCATAACATATCCACATCATTACATGAGAACAATTCTCCCTGTTCCAGTGCCTTGGCAAATGTTTTATAACAATCAATTATCGCTTCTTTCATGCCCTTATCTAAAAGCGCATCGCTTGAATACCATGTACACAATTCCTTCCATGCCTGTGTCTCAATAGAGTATTCTTCAATAAACGTAACGCTCAATCCGTATTGAATCCCGACAAATTTCAGGATTTCGGATGTTGCATGGTGAATATCTTTGCTCTCATACATCAATCGAAAGATATTTGCAAATACCTGTACCGAGAACGGTCTGTTTGCAACAGCCAATGCCTCGCCACCGTCATAATAATTCCTTGCATCCATCAATTCGGGGGTAAAAGCACAATAAGAATCTTTTCCGTTGCTTTTTGCCTCCGTCAATGCCAAAAATGCAGCACGATACAATTCTCTGATGTCCATGGCATGTAAAGGATAGAAAGCCGCACCGATACAGAATGTCACGTCATATTCTTCCTGTTTCTTCTGTGTCTGGAACAATTTTCGAATACGCTCCGCCTTAATCAGCATATTTTCTTCTGTGATATCTTTAAAAAAGATGGCAAATTCATCTCCGCTGATTCGCGCAATAACATCATCTTTGCGATTGATACGCCGCATACACTGGACAAAATCACAAAGCAGTATATCGCCAAACGCATGCCCATGCTTCTGGTTTATTTCACGGAACGAATCGATATCCACCAGTAAAAGCGCATGTTGCCCCCCTTGACCTTCGTTTTGCAGATACTGAGACATGAGTTCCATAAAACCGTCTTTGTTATAAGTCTTGGTCAATCGGTCAAAAATAATTCGGTCTGCCAGTTGATATTTATCACGTTTTTTACGATCGATATCCTGAATGCAGCACAGTGCGTCGCCGTTATCGCCCTTTCGAATGATACGCGCCTCCCGCCACGCATATCCGCGCATGGTTTTTAGCCGATATTCAACGCGAAATTCATCCTCCTCATTCAATGTAACCAACAGTGATTCAGGTTCAAGCAGAGAATGTAATGCCTGATAATCGTCCACATGAATGATACCTTCGGTAAAAATCAACTCCATAAGTTCGTGATATGTACCGTCGATTTGTTCTTTTAAATAAACAAAGTCTGCGTCATCACTGTCTTTTATCACTCGACAGATATCTTCTTTGGGATTAATTTCCAATACAGTAATATATATGTCGGAAATCAAGTCATACAGTCTTCTCTCCTGCTGTACATACAGCAACTCACGTGCTTTCTTCTTATGAATATTTCGAACAAATACAATTGCCGTTGCCGACTTTTCATCGGAAAAATGGCTGAATCGAACTTCAACTTCAAACCACTCGTAGCGATCCGTTAAAACACCGCTGTCCGGATCCGTTACTCTTGAACGACATTCACAATAGACGCGGTCGTCACCTCTGTAAAAAGCCGCCAGCAAATTGCTGAGAGAACATTTGTTGATAAGTGCTTCCCTGTCATCCGGCAGTACGAGAAAGGATACAATCTCATCAAAAATAACCGAATAATTATTGGCATCCGTAAATGCCGGTATCGTTTCGTCACCGAACCCGATGATGCGAACCAAATCGTCTTCCAAATCCACCTCTGCCACGAAAGCGTTCACATACTCAAGTGCAATCTGATATCTTTCATAGAGTTCCTCCGGATTCTCCGGCATTTTGGGAACTCCTTTGACGCCGCGCAAAACCGCCGGTTTTGTAATAAATCTCGGTTTGTAATTCTTGACGTATTCGATAAAATCCTCCACCGGCAACGGTTTCGAATAGACATACCCCTGAATGACATCACAACCGATTTTACGTAAAAAATCAATCTGCTCCACGCTCTCAATACCTTCGGCAATAATCTTCATACCAAGTCCGCGCGCCATTGCAACTACGCTTGCGATTACAGAATTGTCTCGCTTTCTGTCATAACTCTCGTCTCGCGTAAAAAAAAGTCTGTCCATTTTGAGTACATCCACAGGCAATTCTTTGAGCACATTCAATGAAGAACTACCGGCTCCGAAATCATCCAATGCGGTTGAAAACCCATTTCGGTGCAACTCCGACATGATTATCTTGAACTCGTCGTAGTCCTCGAATACTGCACTCTCTGTAAATTCAATCTCAATCAAGCCATCCGGAATGTGATACTTATTCTTCATATCCGTATAAAAACGGATAAAATCATTCTGACGCAAATCCACTTTGGAGACATTGACAGCAATCGAGATATTTCCACACCAAGGCTCTGCCATGTGTTCTCCGATAAATCGGCAAGCCAGTTCCATAACGTGTCTGTCCAATTTGGATATCAAGCCATTCTTTTCAAAAGCCGGAATAAACTCGCCGGGATGGATGATTCTACCATCCGATTTTACCCAGCGGACCAACGCTTCTGCACTCAATACCACATCGTCCTGTTGTAAGTGATGTTGCGGCTGTAGATATATCTTGAACTCATCATGTTCTATGGCATAATCCATGGATTTAATGATTTCGGCTTCCAACAGTAGTTTATCGCGCATAGATTTCTCAAAAATAATGCATTGTTTCTCAAAACCAAAGCACAATTTCAATGCAATCAATGCACGATCAATCATTTCTTTGACGGATAACGATTCATTGGGGCGAATAAAATAGACGCCCGAATGCACACAAATAGAATAATTTGTACGCATGAGCGACTCGTATTCGGCAATATGCTTACATAACGAACGAACCCAATCTTCAACCTCCGTATTGCTCTGATACTGGATACAAACTGCATAACTTCCCGTAGCAAAAGAAGTGGCAAACTGACCGCTCGTCAACTGATTCTCAATCATCTGTCCAAGTAATTCCACTGCGGCATTTCCGTTGGTAAGCCCAAAAATGTTATTCACAAATTCAAGATTGCTTACACATAGGCAAATCAACGCGTAATTTCTCTCACGCGCCTGCAACACACTCCCTTTAACGCAATCCTCGAAAACCAGATAACTGCACATCCTTCCGAAGTCCTGTGCTTGTTCGACTTCTGACTCTTTGCGTTTTCCGAAGATACCCTTCTGCTTCTGAAATCCTTCTCTTGCCACTGATTATCCTCCTGTCATTGTCCCCACCATTGTTACCTCCGAATGAATTGATTCCCCATGCACGGCTCCCTAATTCCGTCATGGTACCCCATTTACACACTTTATAGTAATTATAGCAATTATTTGGCTAAAAGCAACTCTATTTTTGTTATTTTGCACAATTTTAGTTATTTTTTCAGAAAATATTAGCCGCAACGTCACATAGAGTTGCGGCTAATACGAAACATTATTCTGTTATATTTGCGTGAATGGCTTGTAAAGAATGTACTTCCAACTTCCCCTGTGTCTTTACTGCCCTAATTCCGGCGGCTGTTGCTTTCGCTGCCGCCATGGTGGTAATATAAGGAATTCTGTGTTTGATTACGGTCTTTCTGATGTAACTGTCATCAAATTCTTTTTCTTTACCAGCCGGTGTATTGATGACCAACTGAATTTGCTTGTTTGTAATGGCATCAACTATATTGGGTCTGCCCTCCTGCATCTTGAAGATTTTCTCAGCCGGAATGCCATTCTCTCTGATGACATCATAGGTTCTTCCGGTCGCGAGTATCTTGAATCCGCATTCATGGAATGCTTTTGCTACTTCAGGAAGTTCCAGTTTATCGGCGGAATTTACGCTGAACAGTACCGTTCCCTCAAGCGGCAATGGGTTCTGTGTCGCCTCTTGTGCTTTGTAATAAGCCTCTCCGAAATTCTTTGCAATGCCGAGCACTTCTCCTGTTGAACGCATTTCAGGTCCGAGCAACGGGTCAACCTCCGGGAACATATTGAACGGGAATACCGCTTCTTTTACACCGTAATGCTCATATTTCTTCTCTTTCAATGAAAGAATCGGAGAAGGTTGTCCCGTCAATTCAGAGGTAATGATCTGTGTTGCAAGACGAACCATCTGAATATCACATACCTTTGATACCAAAGGCACGGTTCTCGATGCACGCGGGTTTGCTTCAATGACATACACCACGCCGTCTTCTATTGCATATTGCATATTCATCAATCCGCGAACATTCATCTCAATAGCAATTTTCTTCGTATATTCCTTAATTGTCGCAAGATTCTCTGCCGAAATATGCATGGACGGTAAAATACATGCCGAATCACCGGAATGAATTCCTGCCAACTCAATATGTTCCATAACTGCGGGAACAAATGCATGCGTGCCGTCACAAATTGCATCGGCCTCCGCTTCCATTGCATTCTTTAAGAATCTATCGATTAAGATCGGTCGATCCGGGGTTACGCCGACTGCAGCCGCCATATATCCGCGTAAACTCTCACGGTCACGTACCACTTCCATTCCGCGTCCGCCAAGTACGAAAGAAGGACGAACCATAACCGGGTACCCGATTTTCTCTGCGATTTCAATGGCTTCTTCAATATTAACCGCCATTCCTGCTTCCGGCATGGGGATTTGTAATTTCTCCATCATGGCTCTGAACAAATCTCTGTCTTCCGCCATGTCAATGACACTGGGCGGTGTTCCGAGAATTTTGACACCGAACTTCTCCAGGTCATCCGCAAGATTCAACGGAGTCTGTCCTCCAAACTGTGCAATAACGCCGACAGGCTGCTCCTTCTCGTAGATACTTAATACATCTTCCAGCGTCAACGGCTCAAAGTACAACTTATCTGACGTATCATAGTCCGTCGATACGGTCTCGGGATTACAGTTAACTATTATTGTCTCAAATCCCAAATCTTTCAATGCAAATGCCGCATGTACACAGCAATAATCAAATTCAATACCCTGTCCGATACGGTTCGGTCCGCCGCCGAGAATCATAATCTTCGGCTTACCCTGACCAATCGGCGCACTGTCAGGAGCATTGTATGTCGAGTAATAATATGCATTATCCTTGGTTCCGCTTACATGAACACCTTCCCAGCCTTCTTTGACACCGATTGCAACTCTGGCTTCACGAATTTGAGTCTCACTGACATTCAATAATTTGCTTAAATACTTGTCGGAGAAACCATCCTTCTTCGCTTTCGTCAATACATCTGCTGCAGGAACGCTTCCTTTTTGCCGAAGCAATGCTTCTTCCTCCTCGACAAGTTCTTTCATTTGCTCGATAAAGTATGTTTTAATCTTTGTAAGTTCGAACAATTCCTCAACGGTAGCGCCTTTTCTTAATGCCTCATACATGATAAACTGACGCTCGCTTGTGGGAACATGCAACATCTCCAGTAATTGTTCTTTGGTTTTCTCATTAAAATCTTTCGCAAATCCAAGTCCGTAACGTCCCGTCTCCAAACTGCGAATTGCTTTTTGGAATGCTTCTTTATATGTTTCACCGATACTCATTACTTCGCCGACTGCACGCATCTGCGTTCCAAGTTTGTCCTCGGCACCTTTGAATTTCTCAAATGCCCAACGTGCGAATTTAATAACAATGTAATCGCCGCCCGGACGATATTGTGCAAGATTCCCATACTTTCCGCAAGGAATCTCATCTAAAGTCAGACCTGATGCCAACATTGCAGACACCAGCGCAATCGGAAAACCGGTTGCTTTGGAAGCCAAAGCCGAAGAACGTGAAGTTCTCGGATTAATCTCGATAACTACGATTCTGTCGGATACGGGATCGTGTGCAAACTGTACGTTTGTTCCGCCGATAACTTCAATTTCATTCACAATTCGATATGCTTGTTCCTGTAAACGATCCTGTAATTCCTGTGATATGGTAAGCATCGGTGCGGAGCAGAAGGAATCACCCGTATGAACACCCAACGGGTCAATATTCTCAATAAAGCATACGGTAATCATCTGTCCCTTGGCATCTCTGACTACTTCCAGTTCAAGTTCTTCCCAACCAAGAATTGATTCCTCAACCAAAACCTGACCGACAATACTTGCCTGTAATCCGCGGGCAATGACAGTCTTTAATTCTTCTACGTTATATACGAGACCGCCGCCTGCACCACCCATTGTATATGCGGGACGCAATACCACCGGATAGCCGAGACGCTCCGCGATTTCCAGTCCGTCTTCCACACTGTACGCAACTTCACTGCGCGCCATCTCAATTCCCAGTGAATTCATTGTTTTCTTAAACTCAATTCTGTCCTCGCCCTTTTCAATGGCATCAACCTTAACACCGATAACCTTAACGTCATACTTATCAAGAACTCCTGCACTGGCAAGTTCGGAACAAAGATTCAAACCGGATTGACCACCCAGATTCGGAAGCAATGCATCAGGGCGCTCCTTTGCAATAATTTGCTCCAAACGTTCCACATTCAATGGCTCAATATACGTTACATCTGCCGTGGCAGGATCCGTCATGATGGTTGCCGGATTGGAATTTACCAGAACGATTTCATACCCTAAATTTCTTAAGGCTTTACATGCCTGCGTTCCCGAATAATCGAACTCGCATGCCTGACCGATGATAATCGGTCCGGAACCGATAATCAATACTTTGTGAATATCATTGCGCTTTGCCATAATTTCCTCCTATACTTTGAACTCTTTTGTCAGTTTCTATTCTTTCCCGTCCCAACAGTAGGTACATAACTTGCATGGATCAATTCCCACTGCCTGAATCATATCGTCCAATCGGTTGTAACGCAGACTGGTGAAATTCATTTGTTTACAGATTGCTTGTTCCATCTCTGCATAATTTTTACTCTCCGGATTGGCATAATCAGACAATATTTCCGATGTTGCCTGCCCTTCTCTCTCTTCAATCACTCTTCTCGTAATTAAATCCATTTCGGAAGAAGAACGTGAGAAATTCAAGTACTTGCATCCATGAATAATCGGCGGACACGCCGGTCTGACATGTACTTGTTTCGCTCCGCTGTTAAAAAGGAACTCTGTTGTTTCTCTTAATTGCGTTCCGCGAACGATGGAATCATCAATCAGCAATAAACTTTTATCTTTAATCAACGGTTCTACCGGAATCAACTTCATTTTTGCTATTAAATTTCGTTGTGTCTGTTTCTGTGGCATGAATGAGCGCGGCCAGGTTGGTGTATATTTAATAAAAGGTCTTGCAAACGGTATGCCGGAAGCATTCGCATAGCCGACGGCATGCGCTGTCCCCGAATCCGGTACGCCTGCTACCAGATCTGTTGTAACGTTGTCTCGCTTCGCCATGCAAGCCCCGCACCGATATCGAACATCCTCGACATTCAAGCCCTCATAACTTGCTGTAGGATAACCGTAATAAATCCATAAAAACGTACAAATCTTCATTTCGTTTCGCGCTTGGGCTTTAACCTCGATGCTGTCGGGATTCACGAATACAATCTCGCCGGAACCGAGTTCCTTCTCTCTTCGATACCCCAAATGCATAAAAGCAAAATCCTCAAAGGATATACAAAATGCATCTTTCTTCTTTCCTATGATTACAGGGGTACGACCAAGACGGTCTCTCATTGCATATATGCCTTCAGCGGTTAAAATCAGCACGGACATGGAACCTTTAATTACTTCCTGTGCATATTGAAGTCCTTCAACGATTGAAGACTTTTGATTAATGAGTGTGGCAACCAATTCCGTCTGGTTGATATCTCCGCCGCTCATTTCAAGAAAATGTGTGTTGTGAGATGTGAAAATCTGTTTCGTCAGTTCTTCTGTATTGGATATTCTTCCTACAGTTGTGATTGCATATGTCCCGAGGTGCGAACGAATGATTAACGGCTGCGGTTCATTGTCTGAAATACACCCGATGCCGAAACGACCTTCCATTTGTTCAAAATCTTGTTCAAATTTCGTTCTGAACGGTGAATTTTCTATATTATGTATTGCACGGTCAAATCCCTTGTCCCCATACAGAACCATTCCGCCTCTGCGCGTTCCGAGGTGCGAATGGTAGTCAATCCCAAAGAACAAATCGAAAATACAATTCTTTTTTGATACGACACCAAAAAAACCACCCATCTATGTTCTCCTTTTCTTTTCTTCTTTAGAAGTATACTTTCTGCTTGGTTTCGTGTCAAGACGAAATCTTGTCTTTTCACAAATAAAGGGTTTAAAAGAAAGGCTCCAATCCGTTATGGATTGAAGCCTTTCTTTTACTCTGCCAAAAGCATCATTATTTTGTTGGTACGCGCCACGAATTTTGACATTGCCTCCGCTTCAAGCGGTGCGTGCTGAATCAATGCCAAATCATACAACTGCTCGCAAATTAAGGAAGTGTTTTCGCCTTCGCTGTGCTCAAGAATGTATTGAACCAGTTTGTTGCTTGCATTCAAGACAAGTGTCTCTCCTTCTCTTCCAAATCCGTCACCACCGAATCCGTTAGATGCGTACATACGCATCATATCCTGCATACGTCTGCTTTCCTCGGATAATGTAATCATAGAAGAAATATCCTTGTTCTTCAATTTCTCCAACTTAACGGTCACATTGTCTTTCTTAATTGCTTTTTTGAACAGTTTACCGACGGTCTCTTCCTGCGCCTTTAATTCCTCCTGCGCCTTAGCACCGGTTTTAGCCTTAAACGTATCCGTTAAGTCGGCATCAATTCTTTGGAATTTGATTCCCTCATTCTTGGATTCCAACTGTGAAATGAACGGTGTGTCAATATTGTGTGTCAACACAACCGCATCCATCTTGGCTTTGCGGAACATACTGATGTACTGGCTCTGCTGTTGAACATCTGTAACGTAGTAAATAACTTTTTCTTTCTTCTCTTCTTCAGCCACTTCATCCGCATCGTCTGTACGATTGTCCTCAACAACCTCGGCTTCCACTTTCTCTCCGTTTTCATCAACCGCGTTTTCTTCCACATCGGTTTTCTTCACTTCGAGGCACTCCGGCAATGTCATATAAACATCATCAATGTTCTTAAACAAGATGTAATCCGTCATCTTTTCACAGAACTTATCATCTTTTAGACAACCGAACTTGATAAAAGGACTGATATCATCCCAATACTTCTCGTATTCTTCCTTTTCCGTCTTACACATACCGGAAAGTTTGTCTGCAACCTTCTTCGAAATGTAATCGGAAATCTTCTTAACAAAGCCGTCATTCTGCAATGCGCTTCTGGAAACATTCAATGGCAAGTCCGGACAATCGATGACTCCTTTCAGCAAAAGCAAAAACTCCGGAATGACTTCCTTAATGTTATCTGCAATAAATACCTGATTGTTATACAGTTTAATAGTTCCCTCAATGGACTCATACTCCATGTTAATCTTCGGGAAATAAAGAATTCCTTTTAAATTAAAAGGATAATCCATGTTCAAATGAATCCAGAATAACGGCTCTTTGTAATCTGAGAATACTTTACGATAAAAAGCAAGATAATCTTCTTTCTCGCACTCACTCGGATTACGCACCCATAACGGGTTGGTATCGTTTAACAATTCAGGGCGTTTGCGAATCTTTAATTTCTCATCATCGCCTTCTTTTTCCGGCTTGATTTCTTCAACCACCGTATCGCTCTCAAGCAGTTCATCCTTCTTGATTGTCTGTGTTTCGTCGCTTCCTTCTTTACTTAAGTAAATCTCGGTCGGCACGAAAGAGCAGTACTTCTTGATGATTTCTCGTGCACGATATTCGTTGCAGAACTCATAGCAGCCATCGGAAAGGTAAAGTGTAATCTTCGTTCCGACTTCCGCATAATCCCCTTCGGTCATTTCATAGTCAGTCCCGCCGTCGCACTCCCAATGAACAGCTGTGGCATCTTTCTGATAGGACAATGTATCAATCGTCACTCTGTCGGCAACCATGAATGCAGAATAGAAACCAAGACCGAAATGTCCGATAATTTGATCTTCGTTGGTTTTGTCCTTATATTTTTCAATAAAGTCCGTTGCTCCCGAAAAAGCAATCTGCGTGATATATTCTTCCACCTCCGAAGCGGTCATTCCCAAACCGTTATCAATGAAACAAAGCGTCTTTGTTTCAGGGTCTACAATCACACGGATCTTTGCCTGATAATCCGAGGGAAGTTCATACTCACCCATCATATCCAGTTTCTTCAACTTCGTTATGGCATCACAACCGTTGGAAATCAACTCACGCATAAAAATGTCATGATCTGAATACAACCACTTCTTAATAATCGGGAAAATATTCTCGCTGTTAATCGATAAAGTACCTTTCTTTGCAGACATAAATAAATCACGTTCCTTTCTATTCTAATTTAGTCATGTAATAATGCATACATCTCTGTACAAATGATAGTTTATCTCTAAATCGATAAAAAGTCAATAAAAAATTAGCACTCATTTAAGATGAGTGCTAATAATTCATGATTCGTCGGAAAAGTATGTCTCATAGTTATCAAAAAAATCGGTAGTTATAACATTGGGATCATGAATCATTGTTATCAAGTCCCATTCTTTTGTATTGATATTCTTGGTTAATCCGGATAAAAATTGCTCATATTCTGCGGTAAATGCTTCCTTCTTGCGTTCTTTTACAATTTTTATCTTATTGGCGTCTGTCTCTTCACGATTGAATGTACTGATACAACGAATGATGTGATATCCGTATTCCGTCTCAACAATATCGCTGATTTCGTCAGTCCCTAAGTGGAATGCCGCATTCTCATATGCCACATCAACCTCACCTTTTCGAAACGAATACTCACTCTTACTGTCTTCATTGTACTCACGAATCAGCTGCGAAAAATCCGTTCCTTCCTTGGCAAGTAACAAAACATCTCCGGCACGCCGATATGCTTCCTTCTTTGCTGCCTCTGAATACGGAATCCTATTTCCGTTCTCATCCATACGATAGGTCTTAATCAATATGTGTTGTACCGTAATGGTTCTTGCTTCATCGTCACTGATTTCCGGGTTTACATCCTGTATCAGATACTCGTATACTTTATTTGCCAATGCGTACTCACGATACAAACCGATAATATCTTCTTCGGAAACTTCCATCATCAGAATTTCTGTATCGTTCAAAGAACCATAATATGCCTCGCCGGCCTCTTGAACCAAAGATTCCTCTGCCTCCGATAGAACCACACCATTGGCCGCCGCCATCAGATTCATCACCTTGACGCGCGCAATTCGCGCCAAAACGGTTTCTTTGACACTGTCTTCCAAAGTACCCTCTTGCAAGGGTGTATTCCATATTTCTTCTCCGTATACCTTCTCATAACCGTTCTGTATATTGGTCAGATATACCATAATCTCCGATTTTTTACAGACAGCGGTATCAATACGGAATATCTCATTCTCGCCAAAACCGGTCGTTAAAACAATCTTGGTCTTATCACATCCGCTCATCCCGAAAAGAAACAGGAGTACCAAAGTACAGAGAAGAAACCTCTGATGTATGACTTTTATCATTTTTTACCTCAATGTTCATTACCTTACATCAACGGATATTTCTGCGTCAATTCATCCACAATTGCGCGTGCGTAAGGAACTTTTTCTTCGCCGCCCTTAATAATAGATGCAATCGCCTCCGCAATGCGATCCATATCTTCTTCGTTCATACCGCGACTGGTGATTGCCGGAGTCCCCAAACGAATACCACTGGTTACAAACGGTGACTGCGGATCATTCGGTATTGTGTTCTTGTTACATGTAATATGTGCCTGATCCAAAAGTTTCTCAATCGCCTTGCCGGTCAACTGATAAGTTGTAAGATCTACCAACATCAAATGGTTATCCGTTCCGCCGGAAACAATCTTAATGTCACGATTCATCAATCCTTTGCACAAAGCCTGTGCATTCCGGATAATATTCTGCTGATATACTTTAAAGTCGTCGCTTAAAGCCTCTTCGAAGCATACTGCCTTTGCAGCAATCACATGCATCAACGGACCACCTTGAATTCCCGGGAAGATTGCTTTGTTGAAATTGTATTTCTCCGCAGCTTCTTTATTCGCGAGAATCATACCGCCTCTCGGTCCGCGTAATGTCTTGTGTGTCGTGGTTGTTACAACATCCGCCCACGGGAATGGACTCGGATGAAGTCCCGCTGCGACAAGCCCTGCAATGTGAGCCATATCCACCATGAGACATGCTCCAACCTCATCGGCTACTTCTCTGAATTTCTTGAAATCAATGGTTCTTGCATAGGCACTCGCGCCTGCAATAATCATTTTGGGTTGACACTCGAGTGCAATTTCACGAAGTTTATCATAATCAATAAAGCCGTTATCGTTTACGCCGTAAGGAACCACATGAAAATACTTACCGGACATATTGACCGGACTTCCGTGTGTTAAATGTCCGCCATGGTCGAGGTTCATGCCCATGATGGTATCACCCGGTTGCAGTACCGCAAACTGAACCGCCATATTTGCCTGCGCTCCCGAATGTGGCTGTACATTTGCATAATCACATCCAAATAATTTCTTTGCGCGTTCAATTGCAAGATTCTCTACAACATCAACGCAGTCACATCCGCCGTAATAACGCTTTGCCGGATATCCCTCCGCATACTTATTGGTCAATACACTTCCCATTGCAGCCATCACTGCTTTGCTTACCCAGTTTTCGGAAGCAATCAATTCGATATGACTGTTCTGTCTCTCCTGCTCGTCCACAATTGCTTGTGCAATCTGCGGATCCACTTTCTGAATCTCTTCTAATGAATACATTTTTATCCTCCTAAAAAGCAAAAAATAAACCATGAACCACGGTTCTGAAAATTCGTCTGTTCGATTATATCACATAATATTTGACAATAAAAGCACACTTTAAATATTTGTGTTAAAAAGATATCATAAATACGCTCTGTATTGCGAAAAAGCAGACGGCAGGGGATAACGCTCGGCAACCTCCTGCGAATCTGCAAAAAACATATTGTTCTTAGCATCACTCTTACGATTATCAAGAATATCGTCCAGTTGAATCAGGTATGCCCGCATTCTCCATTCTTTATGAGTAAAAATATGTTTGGCATCTTCTTTCTTTTCGATTCTGATGGGATGGAATCCCATTTCACGCACATAAACAAGCACATCATCCTCATCAAAATGCCCCTGCATGGCCGGCAATTCATACATCCCCGCCAATAATCCGCGCGCCGGTCGCTTCTGTAACAAAACTCCGTTTGCGGTACGCAATATCAATAAGGTTCTCTCTTCAATCGTTCGCTCTTTCAATGCCGACTTAAATGGAATTCTGACATAGGATTCTTCATGAAAAGCGCGACATTCAGCAGCAATCGGGCACAATGCACACTTTGGCATGCCATTCGGGACACAAACCGTTGCTCCCAATTCCATCAATGCCTGGTTGAATTTCCCTGCATCCTGTGGAATGATTCCCAGCAATTCCTCCTCTATCGCATGCTTGGTCGCATCCTTTCGAATGTCATCTTCACACCCCGTAATTCGAGTGATGACGCGAAGCACATTCCCGTCGACCGCAGGCACGCGTATCCCATATGCAATGGATGCAATGGCACCTGCCGTATAACTGCCGATTCCGGGAAGTGATAGAAGTTCCTCATAAGAAGTCGGTAACTCACCATTGTATGCTTCAACCACAATACATGCCGCACGATTCATATTTCTCACACGACGATAGTAGCCAAGACCTTCCCATACCTTCAACAATTCCTCTTCCTTCGCTTCGGCAAGTGTTTCCACTGTCGGAAATCTATCTAAAAATCGCAGATAATACCCCTTAACCGCTTCCACACGCGTCTGTTGTAACATAATCTCCGAAACCCACACGTGATAAGCGGTTGGATTTTCTCTCCACGGCAATATTCTCTTATGGTTATCATACCATTCTGTCAATGGTAGACAAATCCGCTCTATACTCATGATGTATCTCCGATTTCTACATTTCCGGTTTTCTCGGTTCTCTTGTACGGTACCCTTGCCGCCGGTACAACTTCGGACGCAGGGTCGGTATGTACGGTCTGATCGTCAAAGAAAATATGTGCTCCGAATGCTTTCAATACGTCTCTCTTACTGACACCGCCAAGGAAAAAGGCTTCGTCGATTCTCACATTCCATGCCCGAAGTGTACGAACCACTCTTTCATGTGCCGGAGCACTGCGTGCCGTAACAAGTGCTGTTCTGATCGGAACATTGGTTCCTTCCGGAAACTCTCGTTGTAAATCGGAAATTGTCTTTAATAACTTGGCAAACGGACCGCTCTCCAACGGATTCATCGCATTGTTACGTTCATTTTCCTCAAAGGCTTCCAGTCCCTCATCCTTAAATATTTTCTCCGAAGTATCGGAGAAAAGTACCGCATCTCCGTCAAATGCAATACGAATGGTGTCGATTTTACCATTGGCATCATATGTATGAATTCCATCACCACAAATAATGCCTGCCGCAATGTTCGAATCAATCGCGCTCTGTACGTCATCTTCATATGCGGAGAGGAACAAATCCGTTCTGAATGCTGACAGATATGGTGCAAGAGAGGCTCCACTCGAAAGTACGGCACGACAAATTCCCAATCCGTAATGCTCCAACGAATGGAATATACGAAGTGACGTATCCGGGCTGTTCCTTGACATAACAATGACTTCAACCCTACCTTGTTGCCCCGGTAAATGATTTAAGTTCAACAATGCCTTAATCAACGCATAACCCGGCCCCGGCTTCAACAATTCATCCTCATGTTCCAATTGATATCGACAGTATGCCTCAACACCTTCTTCTTCAAAAATCGTATTCTCCACCGACATATCAAATAATGCGCGTGTCGAAACGCCTACCACCAAACGATTATCTAAGTCATAAGCCATATGAACCTCCTTTGAATGTGCATCCGTACGATTACACATCCAAAAAATTCACAGATGTTATTCGCGCAGATGAATTCCTTCGTATTTTTGTAATGTTACAAGGCATTTCTTCAGAGAAAGAAAACGTTCTTCCAATGATCCTTCATTAACCTCATGATCCAGAGAAATTGCCATCGCCGTAATCATATCTTCCGTTATATCATTCCGCATGGACAAAAGAATCCCTAACTTGGCATCATACGTCTCGGCATCCAAAAATGCATAAAATTTCGCTTGCAGCCCGTTCATTGCCGTATCTTGCGTAACGTCGGTCGATGGAACCGGTAGTTCTTGCTGCACTGATTCTGTAACTTTCTCAAACCGATATTTCTGCTTTGCATCCGGATACTTCTCCAAATCGGTTTCCGAAAGGAACGCCTCAAGTCCTCTGACATAAGTCAGATACGGTTCATAAAGTGCTCGATAAACCACCACATCTTCCTCTGTATCGGCATCTTTCGCCAGTGTGACGATTTCATATTGATTCCCCTTAAAATGTCTGTAAATTTCTTTGGGATATGGGATTGGTCGCATACTGTTGCTCTCCTTCTTGTTTTGGTAATAGTATAACCCCAAAACCCCAAATTGTCATTCCCAAATTGTTATCCAATCTCGTAGTTTGCCACTCCTTGTTGCACCTCGAAAGAGAGCTTGTACAACTGCGTTAACAACGCATCTGTCTGCTCCGGTGTACATTTCTCGAATCGCTTGTGATGAATCAGTACCGTATATTCCCAATTGCCTTCCTGCTCATAGACTTTTGTAATTGTAATACCGCAATTTCGATAGCCATTCTTCTCAAGCGTATCTCTGACATCTGAAAGCAACTGTGATTCATAGGAATCCGCCGCATTCAGTTGTTCTCGAATCATACTTGCTTCCTTCCCCCAAACGGTTGCTTTCATAGATAAAAAGAAAATCGCAAACAATCCGAGTGTTATCACCCAAAACAAAATCCCCCCCATCGCCGGTTTCATTTCATGCATTCTCTGCTTCATCATCTCTACCTCCTAAAAGTAAATTCCATTCATTCTCGACATTCCGGTCGGTTCCTACCCTTGAATCTGCTACCATTTTAACTCCAACCAAGGGGTATAAATTGTACAATCAAAAAAGGAGACGCTTGTCTCCTTTTGATTGCCGACCAAACTCGAATTCATTTTCAGTCTGCCAATGATTTGTCATGAATAAATTCGCCAAGTTCCGTATTATTCGGCCTCGACCGTATACTCCGTCACATTTAGCACGGTCTCTCCGTCAATCTGCAGTGCCGTCGTCTATCAAACATAACCGTAACCTTTTTGCCTTGCCTGAATTCAACCATCTCCCTATGTTTCACATGCTCACCTTTAAAAATTGTCGGAAATACGATGAGTGTCTTTAATTTACAGCTTCCATACAATACTACCGACGTAATGCTTTTGTCGTTTGCCATGCGATCCTGATTCGGCGCAATCATCATTCCGCCGCCATAAAATCGACCTTTCATCGTCGGCGCAAGCCAGACTTTTTTATACGATTTCGTAACGCCGTCAACCGTAATCTTTGCTTTGCTCGGTTTGAAAAAGAACAATAGTCCCTTTATGGCAATTGCCGTGTAATTCACCGGTTTCGCGGATTTTTCACACTGCAAATCACCCTTCTCACAACAATATCCGTCAATTCCGTATCCGACACCGTTGATAAATCTACGAGTTTTCCCGTTTACAGTCACTTTTGGCAAATTTTGGATATATTCATTGATGCAAATCATTCCATTCTCACAATGTTCCTGTGTATCTCGAATGAAATCGTTACCGCTGCCTGTCGCATATAAATACAGCGGTACCTTGATCTGCATATCTCCGATATCGTTGATAAAATGGTTCAGCGTCCCGTCTCCACCGGCAATAATTACGCGATCCGCTATGGAAATCTTCTCAAAAAAACGTTCAAAATCAGTAATATCTTTGATATCGCGAAACATAACCGCTTCGTTCTTGAAACTTTGTTTCAATTCTGTCGCTGCAGCCTCTCCGCTGCAATTATTCGATAATGAATTGTACAGTAAGTAAATCATTTTTTATCTCCCTCGTGTATAAAAATTATATAACAAACTTCGAAACCGATTCTTTCAATTTCTCAATTTTTATCTCATTCTCTTTTGTAACAGTCATTACCTCGTCCATTTGTGAGTTTAATTTGGTGGAAGTATCGGCAACCGTGGTAATGCTTGCACTCCCCTGCTCAATTGCGGCGCTGATATTTCCGATTGCCTCCTGCGTAATTAAGACCGCGCGATTCAACTCTTCGGTTTTATTGGTAAAATCTTCCATGTAAGCACGCATCTGTACTGCATCCTCATAGTATCTTGTCCCGTTCTCAACAAACCGGTCGTAATCTCTGTATATTCTCTCCGAAATAAAGTTGAGCACTTCTTTCGCAGCATCCGCAAGTCCGTTCACACTTGAAATTGCACTTTCACATACGCGGTTTATTTCCTCTGCAGCGGCCTTGGATGTTGTCGCCAGCGTTGAAATCTCATCGGCAACCACCGCAAAACCTCTACCGCTTTCGCCGGCACGCGCGGCTTCGATTGCGGCATTGATTGCAAGCAAATTGCTCTGTTTTGCTATGGTGATAATCGTCTGCGACAGTTCTGCAATTGCCGATACGGCCTGTGCCTGCTCAATTCTCTCATGTACGCTCTCAGCCATATGCGTGGCAACCTGCATCGCTTCTTGTTGTGTCTCTTTGACATTCAGTTGAATTTCGGTTGCCCTTTCCTTTGCGGCATCCATATACTGATTTCCTTCTTTGGTGGCATCCACCATACGCTCTGCAGTCTCCGTCACGCGAATTGCGGCATCCTGTATTTTTTCCATCGAGGCTGCCGTCTCACTCATCATGCTTCCCAATTCCTGCATCGCGCCCGACACCGATGCAATGCCGTTCTGTGAATCTGTCAGTTTTTTTGAAGCACAATCTGTGGAAGTTCTGACGACGTCTGTCAAATTCTGTGTCTCGCCCAATATCACACGAAGCTGCCTTAAGAATTCATTGAGCAAATCCGCAATCAATTCGGTCTCGTCACCGCTTCTGACATGGAGTTCCTGCGTCAAATCCCCGTCACTGTGAACCACATCATCAATTTTTTGTATTATGGTACGAATTTTACGAGTCGTATTGCGAACAATGATCGCATTTCCGATGCACTCAAGCAAGATGCCGACAAATGCAATAATTAGTATCGTATTCAATATTGATTTCATATTCTCATAGATAAAATCAATGGAATAGTCCACCCCGACAATCCCGATTGTATTCCCATTGTCATCAATAATCGGCGCATATCCCGAAATATAAGTCCCCCACTCGTCCGAGGTCGGTTCTGAATCCGCGGTACGTTCTCCGTTGAAGGCAAGGAGCAGTTCCTCTCCGGCATCCTCATACGCTTCGCCGATTCCGGCCGGTTCTTCATCATCCGCATCAACCCAGAATTCCGGATTTCCCTCTGCATTCATACGCATAACGTAGATATATTCCACATTCTCGGCATTCAGCGTCCTTCTCAAATCGGCAACCACCTGCGCAAATTCTTCCGTATTCTCATCACCCGGCTCAATTTCCGATAAAGTCTCTAAATCTAACCCGGCAACAGCAACGGAGGCCAAATCCATACACTGTGTCCGCACATTTTCGAAGAAATATCGATAAACCCTACCATAAATTGCAAATCCGAGACATAGACAGACCAGTGTGCCAAACAATGCAATTCCAATGGTCAGTTTCGTGGAAATAGATGCCTTTCGCGTTTTAATTTTTCGCATTTGTACCTCTCTTTCTGCGACCCGAAATTCGTCGTCAGTCATGATATCTAAAAATCACATCGAAACATTTACATTTCTTCGTATATTTTAGTTATAATAGTTTCCATCGGTAATGCATGCACCGATAAATCAACAAAGTGATTTCTCTTGGAGAACTCTGCCATAAAGTCCTCAATTGTCGTTTTCTTCGTATCCAACGCAAAGAGATATTCGCAATCCGACTTTTTCTCAACGGTTTCGATGCCTGCACAGGTCACTTCCGTATATTCGCCTTCAATCGTCATCTCAATTATCTTTTTCTCACCCAAACTTTTCTGTAGATGAAGCAGCGAATCGTCAAATACCTTCTGACCGTGGTTGATAACCACCACCTTGTCCGCAAGTTGCTCTACATCATCCAAATCATGCGTCGTTAAGATAAAAGTTGTTCCCTTTCGATTCATTTCTCCGATAAAACTGCGAATTTTCTGTTTGGCAATGACGTCCAAGCCAATGGTCGGCTCATCCAGAAAAACA
>CAYMCV010000027.1:25418-25812 GCA_964389005.1 uncultured Lachnospiraceae bacterium
CTCATGCAGCATTGCCATAATGAACTCACACTTCATTCGCTCGCCGAGGGAAAGCACACGTGTCGGTTTGGTCATGATTTCTTCCACTTCAAACAGTTCTGAGAGTTCTTTGAGACGCCGTTTATAATCAACTGTCGGAATATCATAAATCGCCTGATTCATCGCGAAACTATCAATTGGGGGAATATCCCAAATCAACTGTGATTTCTGCCCGAACACCGCGCCCATATGATTCACGTAACGCTGTCTTTCTCTTGACGGAACAAAACCCATGACATCAATACTTCCGGACGTCGGATACAACGCACCCGTAAGCATCTTGATTGTTGTTGATTTACCTGCACCGTTCGGTCCTAAAATACCTGCAACCGTGCCCTCCTCAATCTCAAACGAC
>CAYMCV010000028.1:0-7598 GCA_964389005.1 uncultured Lachnospiraceae bacterium
GAGCAGTCTGGAAGCTCGTCGGGCTCATAACCCGGAGGTCGTAGGTTCAAATCCTTCCCCCGCTACTTTTTGATTATGCCCAGATAGCTCAGTTGGTAGAGCAGAGGACTGAAAATCCTCGTGTCACTGGTTCGATTCCGGTTCTGGGCACTTCAAAGCAAGAGAAGACATTATTACAACAGTAATGTTTTTTTTTATGTATATTTCTTTTTGTAATGCAAATACTGTTAACAACACATCGAATCGCGGGAGGCAGATATGAACTCAGACAGTATTACATTATTAAAAGAATGCAATTCCGGTTGTAAAATGGCGACAAACAGTATGGAACAAGTCAAAAGCTATGTGGAGAATCAGGAACTGTTAAACCTAATTGAGAAGAATTTGAAGTTGCATACGGATATTGGAGACGAATGTCATGTAATGTTGAATCAGACCGGAGAAGATGAGAAGGATCCATCCAAAATGGCGGCAACGTTCGCTAAGATGGAAACCGAAATGAAACTTTTAATTGAAAAAGATACACATAAAATTGCTGAAATACTAATTGACGGATGCCACATGGGAATCAAATCACTAAGCGAGAATTTGAATAAGTATAAAGCAGCGGAGGGTTCAGTAATATCGCAGACAAGGAAGTTAATTAAAATTGAACAGATAATGGGTGATGAATTGCTCACATTTCTGTAATAATGCAGTATTGAGAATAAAATCTAAAAAATATATTAAAAAAAAAGAAAATTTTTATTTTCTTTTTTTATTTTTATGGTAAAATAGAAAGGTACGAATAATAAGAAAAATGGAGAGAACAAATGGCAAATATTAGACTTGTAACGGACAGTACATGTGATTTGTCTGTGGAACTGAAAGAAAGATGTAACTTGGCGGTAATGCCCCTTTGTATTGTAATGGATGATAAAAGTTATTTTGATATGGTTGATGTAACACCGGATGATATTTTTGTATGGGCAGACAAGAACAAAACAACACCGAAGACTGCAGCAGCTTCGATTGAAACAGCAATTGAGATTTTGAAACCGATAGTAGAGAACGGCGACGACATTATCTATATCGGAATTTCCGAGCAGATGAGCACGACGTGCAACGTCATTCGTTTGGCGGCCGCAGAATTGGAATATGACAGAGTTTTTGTTGTAGATTCTATGAATCTGTCGACAGGAATCGGGTTGCAACTATTACGTGCAGCGGATTTAATTGAACAGGGTAAAACGGCAGAAGAAATTGTTTCACTGATTGAAGATGCGAGAGAGAAAGTCAGATCCAGTTTCGTGGTTGATACGCTTACATATCTTGCAAGAGGAGGAAGATGTACTGCGGTAACAGCATTGTTGGCGAATACCTTACAGTTGAAACCGCGTATTGAAGTTCGTTCCGGAAAGATGGGTGTCGGACAGAAGTATCGTGGTAATTACAAGAAAGTCATCATGAAGTATGCACAGGAAATGACAGATGACTTATTAAAAAGTGACCCGAAGCGTGTTTTCGTTACTTACTCAAAGATGGATCCCGAGATTTGCAACATGGTTGCAGATTACGTGCGTAGCCTCAATTATTTTGACGAAGTATTGCTTACACAAGCAGGCGGAGTTATCTCAAGCCATTGCGGACCGAATACATTGGGCATTCTCTATTACGAGGCATAACGATTGCTTATTAAACCGGCGTGAATCGAATGAAACAGACGGCGAGTGCAGACATAGTGATGACAGGCAGGTGTTGCGAGACACTTGCCTTTTTCATGTATTACGAAGTATACTGATAAGAGGGTAAACTGCTTATCATGTATCATAGAAGCAGGAGTAAAAGAAGCAAAGATAAAAGGAGATATCAATGACCAACGAAGAGATTCGAGCATATCTCGAGAAAGAAGCAGAATCGGAGTATCAGAAGTTTTCTGCATCACTGATTCCGGAGAGCGGCGAGCTTTTGGGCGTTCGCCTTCCAAAAGTTCGTATACTGGCAAAGGAGCTTGCCAAGGGAGACTGGAAAGTCTACTTGGATCATGCCGCAGACGATTCTTTTGAAGAAATAATACTACAAGCGTATACATTGGGCTATGTGAAGACTTCTCCTGAAGAAATCATTCCCTATATTGAGCGATTTCTTCCGAAAAACAACAACTGGTCAGTCAATGATGGTTTATGCAGCAATCTAAAAATCATTGCAAAGAACAGGGCGGCATTCATCCCTTTCATCGAGCGTTGTATGAAGTCTGATAAGGAATTTGACTTGCGTGTCGCAGCAATTCTGCTGATGGATTACTATTTGGTTCCGGAGTACATCGACTATACATTGAACTGCCTGAATCAAATTCATCACGAAGCTTATTATACCAGGATGGGTGTCGCATGGGCGATTGCGACTGCTTATGCAAAATTTCCGACAGAGACAATGCGACTGCTTCAAGACAACGATTTGGATGACTTCACGTTCAACAAAGCAATACAGAAGATGATAGAGTCCTATCGTGTTTCTGATGCCGATAAGGTGATGCTTCGTGCCATGAAAAGGAAGGGCAAATAATTATGGGTATCTATGAAGCTTTGGAGGCTTTGCATCAAAGTGATTTTTATCCGTATCACATGCCCGGACACAAGAGAGCAATGGCCGGGCAGCCGCTACAGTCGGCATACGATATCGACATCACGGAAATTGACGGTTTCGACAATCTTTCGCAACCGGTGGGCATTCTTAAAGAAGCGCAGGAGCGTGTGGCACGGCTATACGGTGCAAAGGCAAGTTTTTATCTGGTGAACGGTTCAACAGGCGGAATTCTGGGGGCGATTGCTGCATGTACGACTTTTGGCGACAAAGTGCTCGTTGCAAGAAACTGTCACAAATCCGTCTACAATGCCATTGCAATCAACGGTCTTCATCCGATTTATTTGATGCCTGAAGCTTTTTCGCCTTATGATATGTTTGGACCGATATCACCTAAAAATGTCGAAGAAATATTGTCAGCGGATGCACAAATCCGTGCCGTCATCCTTACCTCTCCCACATATGAGGGAATCATCAGTGACATCAAAGCGATTGCACAGGCGGCACACAAAAGGGGGATTCCATTAATCGTTGACAGCGCGCATGGCGCGCATCTTGGCTTATCGTGCGACGATTCGGAGTCAGTCAGTGCGATTGCCTGCGGTGCAGATTTCGTCATACAAAGCGCACACAAAACATTGCCTGCAATGACGCAGACGGCAGTGCTTCATTACCACAGTGCATTGATTCCAATGGAGCGGATACAAGAGTCATTATTGCTTTATCAGACTACAAGTCCCTCTTATGTATTGATGGCAGCGCTTGATTTGTGTTACAAGAAGATGGAGTGCGAAGGGACTGTTCTATTTGGCAATTTTAACCGACGAATGTCGAATTTTCGCAAACGAATGTCAAAATTGCATGGTTTACAAGTTTTATCTGCGGAAGATTTCAGTAAATTGTGTCCGAACACGCCATTTTGGTATGATGAAGGAAAAATAATTATCTCCGGTGCAAGGATTGGAATGACTGGAAGCGAAATATATGATATACTATATAGGCACTATCATTTACAATTGGAAATGTCGATGGGAAGTTACGCTTTGGCGATGATGACCGTCATGGACGGCGACGAGGGATTTGATCGACTCGCGGAAGCATTGGAGCAGATGGATTCCGAGTTAAAAAGCAACGCGCAGGGAGTCGCACAATCGCAACTTCATATGTCGAACATCATGGATTTGTACCGCGAACCGGAAGTTTGCATGTCACCTTTTGAGGCGAATCTGGCTAAGAGAAATATGCAAGGCGCATCAGTGCGACAAGTGCCGATATCAGAGGCAGGCGGATGTATCAGTGCGGAATTTGTGTGTCTGTATCCGCCGGGAATACCGCTGGTGGTACCGGGAGAGCGGATTGCAGGAGTGATTTGTCAAGAGCTGCCCGCATTGAACGGAATGAAGGAAGTGGCAATCATTGAAGAATAATCGTGCGGGAATGAACCGGTGTGGGGATTGACCGGCACCAAGCGGAAGGAAGCAAATGGGTAAGATTTTTTACTTAATGGGTAAAAGTTCCACAGGAAAAGACACCATTTACAGGCAACTTTTAGGGGAAAAACAGTTACAACTGAAGCCTGTCGTTATGTATACGACGCGACCGATACGTGTCGGGGAGAAGGACGGCAGAGATTATCATTTTATCAATGAGGCCGCGCTGAAGCAATTGCAAGCAGAAGGCAAGATTATAGAACTGCGTTCATATGAGACGTTTCACGGGACTTGGAAGTATTTGACGGTAGACGACGGAACCATCGGCGGCAGCGAGGATGATTTCCTGATGATCGGAACATTGGAGTCCTATCGCGCAATGCGTCGTTATTTCGGGCAGGAGCGATTGGTGCCGATAATGATTGAGTTGGATGACGGTGTTCGATTACAGCGAGCGTTGGATCGCGAAATGAAGCAGGAATATCCGAAGTACAGCGAATTGTGCCGACGCTTTTTGGCAGATGCAGAAGATTTTGCATCGGACCGAATCATGGAAGCCGGAATTACGAAGAGTTTTTATAATGAAGATTTTCCCACATGTATGCGGGAAATTGTAAATTACATCCAGAGTAAGAAGTAGGAAGCAACGCTGTCGCAGCAGGGGGTTTCGTATGGATATTAAGGTGAATCAGGTACCGGTGAGCGAAGTGCCGCAGGCGATGCAGCAGGTTACGCCGTCGGACGGGAATTTTCAGTTCATTCTCGCTAAAAATGTGGAAGATAAGGCATTACAGGCACAGCTGACCGCCATGTTGGAAGAAATCACGATGCAGGGGGAGAAACTCGGCAAACGCATGGATATTCGCGATATGAAGAAGTATCGTATGCTGATTAAGGATTTCATGAATGAAATCGTGAATCGTTCGCATGAATTCTCGCGTGAGAATTTTTTGGACAGGAAGGGTCGACACCGTGTGTACGGAATCATCCGGCGTGTGGATGCGAACTTGGACGAGCTGGCACAGGAATTGGTCAAAAATGAGAAGGACCATATCACCATACTGAATCTGGTGGATGAAATCAAAGGATTACTGTTGGATATATTTATGTAGCGCATTTTATGCAGAAAGAGGGTTTTATGGCGGGATTTGCAGATATTGTGGGGCAGGAACATCTAAAAGAATATTTTCAGAAGACATTGGAAACACGGAATGTATCGCACGCTTATCTTTTGCAGGGTGAGTTGCGGTCCGGTAAGGAATTTTTAGCCAAAATATTCGCCACGGCATTACAGTGCGAAAATCGGGCAAAAGCACCGTGTCAGGAATGCGATTCCTGCATCAAAGCGCTTTCCGGAAACCATCCGGATATCATTTTTGTGTCTCATGAGAAGCCGAACAGCATCGGCGTGGAAGATATTCGTAACCAAATCAATCACACCATACAAATCAAGCCCTACAGCGGCGAGTACAAGATATATATTATGAATGAGGCGGAGAAGATGACGGTTCAGGCACAGAATGCGTTGCTGAAGACCTTGGAAGAGCCGCCCGCTTATGCCGTATTTTTGCTGCTTACCGTGAACACGGAGGCACTTTTACCTACAATCACCAGCAGATGCGTCAACTTAAACATGCGACCGGTTGCAGGAGACGTTCTGAAGGAATACTTGATGCGTGAACTCAAGGTACCCGATTATCGAGCGGAGTTGGCGGTTGCTTTTGCACGCGGTAACTTCGGACGTGCGAAGATGCTTGTTTCCAGCGAGGATTTTGATAAAATCAGAGACGATGCGGTTACCTTGCTCAAGTACATCAACGAGATGGAAATTCAGGAGATTGTAGTTGCAATAAAAAAGATTTCCGAGTACAAGCTCGATATCAACGACTATCTGGATGTGATTTCCATATGGTACCGTGATGTTTTGCTTTTTAAGGCAACAAATGATGCAAATAACTTGATTTTTAAGAAGGAAATACAGTATATTAAGAAAGTAGCCAAAAAGAGTTCCTACGAAGGAATCGAGAATATTCTTGAAGCGATAGATAAGGCGAAGAGCCGACTGAACGCCAACGTTAATTTCGACTTAACAATGGAACTGTTGTTGTTGGCGATCAAAGAAAATTAGGGACAATTCATGGAGGAGATAAATGGTTAAGGTAATCAGTGTTCGGTTCAGAACCGCGGGAAAGATTTACTTTTTTGACCCGGGTGAACTTGAAATACAAAAAGGACAGAATGTCATTGTGGAGACCGCACGCGGTGTGGAATATGGACTGGTGGTCAGCGGTATCCGGGAGATTGAAGAAGACAAGGTAATTCAGCCGTTGAAGCCGGTCATTCGGATTGCGACGCCGGAGGATGACAAACAGGAAGCAACGAATATTGCAAAAAAGGACGAGGCAATCAATATCTGTCTCGAGAAGATAAAGAAGCACAATCTCGATATGAAACTGGTTGATGCAGAGTATACGTTTGACAATAATAAGGTGCTGTTCTATTTTACGGCGGACGGGCGTATTGATTTCCGCGAATTGGTTAAGGATTTGGCGTCAATTTTTAAGACAAGAATCGAACTTCGCCAGATTGGTGTGCGTGATGAGATTAAGATTATGGGTGGCATCGGTATCTGTGGTCGTGTGTTATGTTGCCATTCCTATCTTTCCGAGTTTGTACCGGTTTCCATTAAGATGGCAAAAGAGCAGAATTTGTCGCTGAATCCGACGAAGATTTCGGGTGTTTGCGGCAGATTGATGTGCTGTTTGAAGAACGAAGAAGAGATTTACGGAGAGTTAAATAAAAAATTACCGAATCCGGGTGACTTTGTAACGACAGACGACGGACTTCGCGGCGATGTTCACAGTGTGAATGTGTTGCGTCAGTTGGTTAAGGTCATTGTCGATGTAAATGATGAGAAGGAAATCAAAGAATACCATGTAGATCAGCTTCATTTCCGCAGGAAATCCCGCAAAGCCAAGGAAGATTTGACGCCGGAAGAATTGAAGGAATTGGAGATGTTGGAGGAGCAGGAGCGTTTGGAGATTCTCGAGAAGCAGAATGCACAACGCGAGCGCGAGGAGAATCCGGGCAGATTCGAGAAGAGGGATCACAGAGGAAAGAATGATTATCGCGACCGCAGAGACCGCGGTGACCGTCGCGAACGACCTGATGCGAGTGCGACCGGCGCAGAACAGAGTGAGAAGCCGAACAGACAGAATTATCACGACAGAAAAGAACGACGCAATTATCATGACCGCGGGGACAGACCGGAGAGAAGCGAGAGAACCGATCGACCTGATAGAAAAGAGAGACCGAACAGAGATACCGGTATGGCCGTGAAGACTGTCGGCGCAGAGGTTAAGGATGCTTCCGAAAAGAACGATAACCGTCAATGGAAAGAGAAACAAGGACGGAATCGCAGACACAATCATCGGAATCGGAGTGATAAGAAGGAATAAATTTAGATGACGACAGAGCTGAAAGAAAACGAGAGAATTGATGATTTACAGAGGAACGGATTATCAATCATTCAGGATTCCGAGCGTTTTTGTTTTGGAATGGATGCGGTTTTGCTTTCCGGATTTGTTCGTGTGAAACCGAATGTCG